>JBIKHX010000261.1:0-3842 GCA_044361945.1 Polaromonas sp.
TTCTTTGCCCATGTAGATGGCCTGGTTCGGGCACTCAGGCTCGCACACGTCGCAGTTGATGCACTCGTCGGTGATCAGCAGCGCCATGTCAGCGCCCCGGCGGCGCTGCGTGGACGCCTTGTAAGGCGGCTGCCACGGCGGGGCTGACCATCTGGTCCACATCGCCGCCCAGCTTGCTGATTTCACGCACCAGCGTGCTGCTGATGCATTGCAAGGATGCTTCGGGCAGCAAAAAAATAGTCTCGATGCCGGGGCGTAACTTGCGGTTCATGGCGGCCATCTGTGCTTCGTAATCAAAGTCAGTCAGATTACGAACACCGCGTACCACAGCGCTGGCTTGCTGCTGAGCACAAAAATCCATGATCAGGCCCTCAAAGGGCAAGACACGGATGCGTCCTGCGGGCGCAATGCCCTGCACCGCCTGCTCAACCAGACGCACTCGCTCTTGCAAGCTGAACAAGGTTTTTTTGTGATGCGCAACGGCCACAGCAATCACAAGTTGGTCAAACAAGCCGGCAGCGCGGCGCACCACGTCCTCATGACCCAGAGTGAAGGGATCAAAAGTGCCGCAGTAAACAGCTGTACGGGAGTTAGTCTGAGCCATGGGCGGATTATGCCGCTTGGCGCCCTGCTCAGGCTGAGAAGGCAGCCGGGCGAGCCAGCAAATGAAAATGCACCGCACCGGCCTTGCTGCTGCGGTAGATCACCAGGCCCAAGGGAGCCAGCTCTTCAGCGGTCCAGCTGCGCGGGGCTTCCAGGTAGACCAGCCCCTGCGGTGCAATCGCATCAGCCGCCGCCTTCAGGGCGGGCTCAAATAGCGTGGACTCAAAAGGCGGGTCAATGAAAACAATTTGCATCGATCCCGGGCTTTGCCGGCGCAACAGGCCCACACCGTCGCCGCGCTCGACCCGCACACTGCCGGCCTGCAAGCGTTCTTGTAAAGCCTTGAGTTTGAGCACCAATTGCGGGTCTTGCTCACAAAGCAAAACCTCGGCAGCGCCGCGCGATGCGGCTTCAAAGCCCAGCGCCCCGGTGCCGGCAAAGATGTCAATGCAACGCCAGCCGGTCAGATCCTGACCGAGCCAGTTAAACAAGGTTTCGCGCACCCGGTCCGGCGTCGGACGCAAGCCCGGCTTGTCGGCCACCGGCAGCTTGGTACGCTTGTAAATGCCGCCAATGATGCGCACCTCTCCGGGCAGCGACTTGTTCTGGCGCGGGCCGGGCTTGGCCTTTGCTTTGGGCGCGGGCGCTGAACGCGCGTCTGAGCGGGCGTCTGAACGCGCGTTCATCGGCCTGCGCCTAGCACCACAGTCACCATGCGTTCGGGTTGAAGTTTGCGGGAAAAAGCAGCCTTGATATCGGCCGCAGTGATTTTTTCAAGCTGCGCAGTCCAGGTGTCTAAGTAGTCCAAAGGCAAGTTATTCCAGGCAATGTTGGCGACGTTGTCCAGCAGTTTGGCGTTGCTGTCGATACGCAGCGCAAAGCCGCCCACCAGGTTGTCCTTGGCGGCCTTGAGCTCGGCGTCGGTGGGGCCTTCGGCCACGAATTTGGCAAGCACTGCACGCGCCACCTCGACCGCCTGCGCGGCCTGGTCGGGCCGCGTCTGCAAACCGATGGTGAAAGCACCCGCATGCAGACCGGGGGAAAAAAAGCTGTAGACGCTGTAGGTCAGTCCACGCTTTTCACGTACCTCGGTGGTCAGTCGCGACACAAAACCGCCGCCGCCCAAGGTGTAGTTACCGACAGTGAGCGCAAAAAAATCAGGGTCTGAACGCTTGTAGCCGGGCTGACCGATCAAGACATGCGCCTGGGCCGATTCAAAAGCAAGAGACCGGTTCAAAGGCGCGCTCAGGGCCTGAACTTCAGCCACAGCCGGCAAAGCCTGGCAGCGCGCCGCATCACGCTGAGGCAGTCGGGCCAGCAGCGCAGTGACCATTGCATCGGTTTGAGCCCGCGTGACGTCGCCGACCACGCTGACTTTGGCTCTGCAGGGCTGGACATGCTGGGCATAAAACTGCTGCATGTCTGCTGTGCTGATGCGTGCCAGCGTGGCGGGCGTGGTTTCCAGACCATAAGGATGGGCGCCATAGACAGCTGCCCGAAAAGCTTTGCCAGCCACGCTGGCAGGCCGGGTGTCAGACTCACGAAGGGCAGCGCTGATGCGGTCGCGCTCCTGCTGCCAGATCGCATCGGGCCAGGCCGGCTCACCGATCTGGCGGGCGGCCAGGGCCACCGACTGCGCCAACAAGTCCGGATAGCTCAGGCTGCGCATTGAAAAAGTCAGGCGGTCACTGCCGGCGCTGACGGTAAAGACCGCCCCCAGATCAGCCCAAGCTTCGCTGAGCTGGTTTTCATCCAGCGCCACAGCGCCGGGGCGTGCAGCCAGGCCCTTGCTGCTCATGCGCGACATGGCACTGGCCAGGCCAGCTTTGTCTGCCGGGTCGCGACGGCCGCCGGCGTCAAAGTCAATCTGAACGTCCAGCATGGCAATGCCGTGGCTCTCGACCAGGTAGACCTTGGCACCACTGGCCTGAGTCCAGTGCTGTATCGGCAAAGCAGCCCGTGCAATCAGACTGTGCGAGAACAGGGCCAGGCCTAGCCAAAGGCAGGGTAGGACGCGACGGGAAAATAAAGGGGTCAACATGGCTGCACTTTCAGTTTCAGTGGCGCGAAGCTGCGGCCGGCAGGCGGGGCTTGCGGTTCGGGTCAGGGGGCAGCGGCACCAGTGTGGCCTGCGTCAACTGCTCGTCGCCAAAATAGCGCGCGGCCACAGACTGCACTTCTTGCGCTGTGATAGTGCGCAACTGCGCCACCACGCGCGCATTAGCGTCCAGTGGAAAGCCGTTGAGCCAATTGCTGCCCAGCTCTCTGGCCTGGCTGAAAATCGCGTCCAGCTTGTAGGTTTCAGACGCAACCCACTGGGTTTTGACACGCTGCAGTTCGCCCTGGCTAACGCCTTCGCGGGCGATCCTGTCAATTTGCTTGCGCAGCGCAGCCAGTACCTGGCCGGGCGTTTTACCTTCAGCCGGTACACCGTCCAGGAAAAAAACCTGCGGCCCGCGGCCAAACAGGCCGTTATAGGCACCGGCACTGTCCGCCACCCGGTCTGCGCCTTGCGTCAACGCCCGGTCCAGGCGGGCGCCGCTGTAGCCGTCAAGCACCGCGGCCAAGACAGTCAGCGCCAGAGCGTCGCGGCTGGCAGCAGAAGCTTGGGCCGGTACATCTTTCAGTGCGCTGGCGTCAAGTTGCGGCACTTTGAACATGAGACTGACATAGGCCTGGCTGGCACTGGCCTTGTGCTCGATCTGTCGCATACCATTCTGGGTCGGCTCAGTGCGCGGTTTGCGTGCCGGGGTGAGCCCGGCGGAAATGCGGCCGTAGTATTTTTCAGCCCATGCACGCACCTGGGCCACGTCCACATCACCAGCAATGACCACGGCGGCATTGCCGGGCACGTACCACTGGCGGTAAAAGCGGCGCAGATCGTCCGAGGTCATGGCGTCCAGATCACTCATCCAGCCGACGATGGGCCGCCTGTAAGGTGATGCCGTGAAGGCCACAGCGTAGGCATACTCGTAAAGCTGCGAGCGTGGCGCGTCTTCGGTGCGCAGCCGGCGCTCTTCCTTGACGACTTCGATTTCACGCTTGAACTCTTCGTCGTCCCACTGGGTATTGGCAAAACGGTCGGCTTCCAGCTGCATCACCTCTTCAAGGCGGGCGGCAGGAATTTGCTGGTGGTAGGCGGTGGCATCGCGGCTGGTAAAAGCGTTGTCCCGCCCGCCTAAGGCCGCAATGCGGCGCGAAAACTCACCGGGCTTGAGGGTGGGTGTGCCTTTGAACAT
>JBIKHX010000263.1:0-3841 GCA_044361945.1 Polaromonas sp.
GAGGCGCGCAACCAGGGCAACAAGCAAGTCTGGGAAGTGGTGGAGACCTGGCTCAAGACGCAGCCGGGCGGGCGCGTCAAGCCGCGCAAACTCAACACACCCAAGATTCTGGGCGGTCTGCCGAACAAGGGCTATGTCGCCGCATGAGCGTTTGAGCGTGTGAACAGCCACTGAAACAAAGCGGATGCAAAGACGGAATTTACTGGCCTGTGGCGCCGCATTGGGCAGCGCGGCTTTGTGGCCCGATGCCAGGCTGCTGGCACAACAGGCGCATGACTTTATTGAAGGCCCGCCTGTGGCCGACATCGCACCCAGACAGTTGTCGGCGCATGTGTGGATGATTTTCTCGCCGGATGGATTTCCTTCGCCGGAGAACCGCGGCATGATGTCCAACGTGATTTTCGTGATCACCTCCGTAGGGGTGGTGGTGCTGGACTCGGGCGCCTCGCTGCAAATTGGCGAGATGGCGATCCGCATGATCCGCAAGCTGAGCAACAAACCCGTGGTGGCGGTTTTCAACAGCCACTACCATGGAGACCATTGGTTGGGTAACCACGCTTTTGTCAAAAGCTACGGTGACAAACTGCCGATTTATGCCTTGCAAGGGACTATCGACAAACTTCAGGGTACGGAGGCCAATCTCTGGCGCGGTCTGATGGAACGCTGGACCAACCAGTCCACCCTGGGCACCGAACTGGTCTTGCCCAACACCGCCGTACGGCACGGCCAGGTCTTTACATTCGGTGATGTGAGTCTGCGCCTGCATCACCACGGCACAGCGCACACGCCCGCTGATTTGTGTGTGGAGGTGGTGCAAGACAAGGTCACCTCGGTCGGCGACATCGCCATGGCCAACCGCATTGCCAACATGGAAGAAGGCTCTTACCCCGGTACTTTCAAGTACTACCAAGCCCTGGCGGCTGCAACCGGCGAGCAGCTCTGGGCGCCAGGCCACGGCGAGCCCGCCAAAGACTTGCTCAAAACTTATGGTGACTTCATGGCCGGCATTTGGGAGCCCTGCCTGCAAGCCGTGAAAGACAGCCAAAGCGAAGCCGATGCCAAAGCCCTGGTGCTGCAAGACCCGCGCGTCGTGAGCCGGGCCAAAACCATGCAGGGATTTGCCAACAACATCGGCAAGTACATCAGCCTGGCTTACCTGGAAGCAGAAAAAGAGGCTTTTTAAAACTGCCCGCTCAGCTGAGCTTTGCAGCGCTCCAAAAGGCACTCTGGCCGTAATGGTGCTTGAGAAAATCAATCCACAAGCGCACCCGCAGCGGCAGGTGTTTGCGCTGCGGGAACACTGCATAAATACCGTTGGGCGGTGCGGCAAAGTCTTGAAGCACCTCCACCAGGCGCCCGGCTGCAATCTCGGCCTCAACCTCCCAGGTGCTGCGCCAGGCAATGCCATAGCCGGCAAGGCACCAGTCATGCAAGACCTGCCCGTCCGAGCAGTCCAGCGGACCGCCGGCTTTGAGGTGTTGCACCTCGGTCTTGCCGCTCGGGTCTTTGAAAGCCCAGCCCCGCGTTTGCGAGGCATCGCTGGACAGCGTCAGGCAGTCAAAGCGCGCTAAGTCGCCGGGATGCTGCGGCGTGCCATGACGCGCCAGGTAAGCCGGCGTGGCCACACACAAGCGGCGGTTGTCGGCCAGGCGCACGCTCACCAGGGATGAGTCCGGCATGTCGCCCACGCGCACCGCACAGTCAAAGCCCTCGCCGGCCAGATCGATGACGCGGTCGCTCAGGTTCAAAGACATGGTGACGTCTGCGTGCTGCTCCCGAAAGCGTGTGATCAAGGGCGCGACGTGACGACGGCCGAAGCCGGCCGGCGCGGTGATGCGCAAATGACCACTGGCTTTGACACCGCCGGCCGAGACACTGGCCTCCGCATTGGCCATGTCGGCCAGCAGGCGTTGGCAGTCTTCCAGAAAGGCGCTGCCCTCGTGCGTCAGGCTGATTCGGCGCGTGGTGCGCACCAAGAGTTTGACGCCGAGCCGGCCTTCCAGCGCGTCAATGCGCCTGCCCATGATGGCGGGCGCCACGCCGGCCGCATTGGCTGCCGCCGTCAAACTGCCCCGGGTGGCCACAGAGACAAAAGATTCGAGCTGCTTGAGTTTGTCCATGGCCGATTATGGACATTTTTACTTGCAATGAATCTGATTTTTATCAGATTCCATTCTTAAAGCTGAGCTTTAACCGGCCAAGCTAAAGAGTCGGCTCGTTCTCGAGAGGCCCGTTAGGCTTGGGCCCGGCCAGCCAGCTGTTGGCCACGCCGCAGACGGCAATCATGGCAATCCCCAGCAAGGACCACCTGTCGGGCACTTGCGAAAACACCAGCCAACCGGCCAGCGTGGCAAATGCGATTTGAAAGTACAAGTAGGGCGTGAGCGTGGACGGACTCGTCAGGCTGTAAGCCAGGATCATGAGGTAATGCCCCAGCGTGCTCACCACGCCCAGCAGACAAACCATCACCCACAAACTGACGCCTACTGGCGTCTCCCAGAAAAAAGGCAGGGCCATGCTGGCCAGCATGGAGGCCACCGCACCGGTTAAAAAATTAGTGGTGCCAGGGTCGTCATGGCGCATCAGGTAACTGGTGAGCAACTGAAAACCTGTACTTATCAGCACCAGCGCCAACGGCAGCAACATGATCCATTCAAAGTCGTGTTTATCGGGCTGTATCACCATCAGCGCCCCAACCAGGCCGCCGGCCAGCAATAACCAGCGCAACCAGGACACCCGCTCGCCCATGGCGCGAACCGACACCAGCGTGATGACCATGGGCGTGAGCGTCAGGATGGCGGTGAACTCGGCCACCGGCATGTAGCGCAGACTCAAAAATGCCAAGGAAGTTGACACTGCCAGCGACACGCCGCGCAGGACTTGCAACCAGGGGTGGCGGGTTTTAAACAAGCTACGACCACGCCGCGGCAACAACACCGCACCGGTGATGGTCATCTGAAACATGTAGCGAAACCACATGACCACAACCAAAGGCACCAAAGCGCCCAGGTACTTGACCATGCCATCGACGCCGGTAAAGCAGGCCATGGCCAGGATCACCAGCAAGATGCCTTGTTGATCGCGACTCAAACGTGTCATTGGCGGGCCTGAGGGGTTGCGGGCAAGTTCGCTTCGCCAGGCTCAGTACTGCAAGCGCGCAACAGCGCGCAGCACATCAGGGGTGGTGGTGGGTAAATTGAAATACTCCAAGTACGCAGGTATTTGCTCAAAGAGCATATCCGAGCCGACCTGCACCGGGCAACCACGCGCCCGGGCAGCGCTCAAAAATGCCGTCATCTCGGTGCGCATGACCACCTCGCCAACAAAGGTGGCCGGCGCAATGCGCGAGACATCGATGGGCAAGGCATCGCCCTCGTTCATGCCCATCGGCGTGGCATTGACCACCAACTCGTGACCAACCGGGTCATTGCTGCCGGTAGCCACTTGCAGCGCGGGGTAGTGGGCGCGCAGCCGGCCGGCCAGCGCATCTGCAGCCGCCGCGTTCACGTCAAACAAGCTGATGGCCGCCACGCCCGCAGCCGCCAGCGAGGCCGCAATTGCCGAGCCGACACCGCCCGCACCAGCCACCAGCACGCGCGTGCCCTGCAGCTTGAAACCCTTGCGCAGCACGCCGCGCACAAAACCTTCGCCATCAAACATATCGCCCTGCAACTGGCCTTGCGGGCCGAGCCGCACCGCGTTGCAGGCACCGGCAATGGCGGCAGCGGGCAAGACCTCGTCAAGCAGCACCAGCGTGCTGACCTTGTGCGGCATGGTGATCAGCGCGCCGCGGATGTTGCTCAGCTTGAAGATGGCGCGCAAAAAGACCGGGTAGTCCTCA
>JBIKHX010000262.1:0-3841 GCA_044361945.1 Polaromonas sp.
CTTGATGGAGATGCCGCGGCGGGTCTGCTCTTCATAAAGAAAAGCCTCAATCAGCAGGGAAGTCGCCAGGATTTTGTTGCGCGGGCTGTAAAGCAAGTTGGCGCGCGGCACATGGGTGGCGCACACCGGTTTGCACTTGCCGCAGCGCAGGCAATCCTTGATGCTGTTGGCAATGTCGCCAATGTCGGACTGCTGCATGATCAAAGATTCATGACCCATCAGCCCGAAGCTGGGGGTGTAGGCGTTGGTCAGATCGGCCGGGAAAGCCGCATCGCGCATCAGCTTGCCTTTGTTAAACCGCCCCTCGGGGTCGACACGCAGCTTGTAGTCGGTGAAGGGCTGCAGTTCGGCTTCGGTCAAAAAGTCGAGCTTGGTGATACCGATGCCATGCTCGCCGGAGATGACGCCGTCGAGCGAGCGCGCCAGCACCATGATGCGGGCTACGGCGCGGTGCGCTGTCTGCAACATGTCGTAGTTGTCGCTGTTGACGGGAAGGTTGGTGTGTACATTGCCATCCCCGGCGTGCATGTGCAGCGCGATCCAGACGCGGCCCTTGAGCACCCGGGCATGAATGGCGGTGCACTCATCCAGGATGGGTTGGAACGCCGCGCCATTGAAGACTGCTTGCAGAGGCATGCGCAGCTGGGTTTTCCAGCTGGCGCGCAATGAGTGGTCTTGCAGTTGTGCAAACAAGGGCTCGACCTGATCGAGCCAGCCACGCCACAAGCTGCGAACTTCCCGCACCACGCTAAGCGCCTGCGACACGCGGTCTTCGAGCAACTCAGCCGAAGGAATTTCATTGGCGTCGTCTGACTTGCCCAGAGGCAACTGGCCTTGGGTGAAAAAAGCCTCGAGCGCATCGCAGAGCTCGAGTTTGTTGGCCAGGCTCAGCTCGATGTTGATGCGCTCAATGCCATCCGAGTACTCGGCCAGACGCGGCAACGGAATCACCACGTCTTCGTTGATCTTGAAGGCATTGGTGTGGCGCGAGATGGCCGCCGTGCGCTTGCGGTCCAGCCAGAATTTTTTGCGCGCATCCGCGCTGATAGCAATAAAGCCCTCGCCGGCGCGCGAGTTGGCTATGCGCACCACTTCAGAGGTAGCACGCGCCACCACGTCAGCGTCGTCGCCGGCAATGTCACCCACCAGCACCATCTTGGGCAGGCCACCGCGCTTGGACTTGGTGGCGTAACCAACGGCTTTGAGGTAGCGGTCGTCCAGGTGTTCAAAGCCGGCCAGGATGGCGCCGCCGCGCTTTTGTTCGGCAAACATGAAGTCTTTGATCTCGACGATGCTGGGCACCGCGTCCTTGGCGTTGCCAAAAAACTCAAGGCACACCGTGCGCGTGTGCGCCGGCATTTTGTGCACGATCCAGCGGGCGCTGGTGATCAGGCCGTCGCAACCTTCTTTCTGGATACCGGGCAAGCCGCTCAAAAATTTGTCCGTGACGTCTTTGCCCAGGCCCTCTTTGCGAAAACTCTTGCCCGGGATGTCCATGCGCTCAGTGCGGATCGGCGTCTTGCCATCGGCTTCAAAGTAATTGAGCTCGAAGCTGGCCATCTCGATATCGTGAATCTTGCCCAGGTTGTGGTTCAGGCGAACCACTTCCAGCCATTGCGCGTCGGGGGTGACCATGCGCCAGGAAGCCAGGTTGTCCAGCGCCGTGCCCCACAAGACGGCCTTTTTGCCGCCCGCGTTCATGGCGATGTTGCCGCCTATGCAAGAGGCTTCGGCCGAGGTTGGGTCGACCGCAAAGACAAAACCGGCCCGGTCGGCCATGTCGGCCACGCGCTGCGTGACCACGCCCGCTTCGGTCCAGATGGTGGCGACCGGCTCAGCCAGGCCCGGCAGCATGACTTTTTGCACCTCGGTCATGGCTTCGAGTTTTTCGGTATTGATCACCGCCGACTTCCAGGTCAGGGGAATGGCGCCGCCGGTATAGCCTGTGCCGCCGCCACGTGGCACGATCGTCAGGCCCAACTCGATACAGGCCTTGACCATGCCGGCCATTTCGACTTCGGTGTCAGGTGTCAGCACCACAAACGGGTACTCGACGCGCCAGTCTGTCGCGTCGGTGACATGCGACACCCTGGACAGACCGTCAAATTTAATATTGTCTTTTTGCGTGCACTTAACGAGCTTTCGCTCTGTCTTGCGACGCAGCTCTGTCATGGCCTGAAAAGAGACAGAAAACCGCTCTACCGCCGCCCGCGCCAAGACCAGCAACTCGCCAACGATCAGGTCACGGTCTGCGTGGGTGTCGGGTGTGCGGCGCTTTTCGACTTCCCCGAGCCGGTGCTGCAAGGCCTCCACCAGCAACTTGCGCCGCTTGGGGTTGTCCAACAGGTCGTCTTGCAGGTAGGGATTGCGCTGCACCACCCAGATATCGCCCAGTACTTCGTAGAGCATGCGCGCTGAGCGGCCGGTGCGACGCTCGCCGCGCAGTTCGTTGAGCAGCGCCCAGGCCCTGTCACCCAGCAGTCGAATCACGACTTCGCGGTCAGAAAAAGAGGTGTAGTTGTAAGGAATCTCGCGAATCCGGGCCTGGCCTGCCGCATCGCCCAGCGCAAGCCCGGCAGTGTCGCCGGCGATGGCCTGAAATTCGTCTAGGGTAGTGAGAGCGTTCATCTTGAAAAGTAGGCTGCCAAGGAGGGAAAGCCGCCCTGAATGCTGATGTTACCGCAGCGCCTTGCAAGTCCGCCCTACGGCGGGGGGTAGCCTCATGGAAACCCCGGTTGTTGGCTAGCGCCAATCGCTGTACAAGGAACTGTCATAAATGAACACTAGACTGAACCGGTTCAACTCAAAACATTAAAGGACTCCCCATGAAGATCAGTTTTACCGCCTTGGCGCTGGCCACCAGCGCCCTTATCGCCCCTCTCACGGGTCTGGCCCAAACCGAGATCCAGTGGTGGCACTCGATGACCGCCGTCAACGGCGAAGTCGTCAATGACCTGGCTAAAAACTTCAACGCCACCCAAAGCAACTACAAAATAGTCCCGACCTTCAAAGGCAACTACGAAGAATCATTTACTGCCGCCGTCGCCGCTTTCCGTGCAGGCAACGCACCGCACATCCTGCAAGTGTTTGAAGTGGGCACTGCCACCATGATGGCCAGCAAAGGTGTGAGCGTGCCTGTGGGCAAGGTCATGAAGGACTCGGGCGAGAAATTCGACCCGAAAAGCTTCGTGTCCGCAGTGGCCGGTTACTACACCGCGCCCAACGGCGAAATGCTCAGCTTTCCCTTCAACAGCTCCACCACCGTCTTTTATATCAACAAAGACGCCTTCAAAGCTGCGGGAATTGACACCAGCAAGGCCCCGGCCACCTGGTCCGAAGTCGCCCTGGCAGCTGCCAAACTCAAGGCCAGCGGTCACAAATGCCCGCTGACCATCGCCTGGCAAGGCTGGACGCAGCTGGAAAGCTTTTCGGCCTGGCACAACGTAGAGTTCGCCACCAAGGGCAATGGCCTGCAAGGCATGGACGCGCGCATGAAGGTCAACTCACCACTGCATGTGCGTCACATTGAAAACCTGGCCAACATGGCTAAGCAAGGCTTGTTCATCTACAAGGGCCGCGCCAGCACGTCAGAGGCAAGCTTCATTTCGGGTGAGTGCGCCATGACGACCACCTCAACGGGTTTTTACGGGAACGTCGCCAAAAATGCCAAATTCAACTGGGGTCTGTCGCCCCTGCCTTACTACCATGACGTTACCGGTGCCCCCCAAAACACCGTGATCGGTGGCGCCAGTCTCTGGGTGATGGCCGGCAAAAAAGCCAACGAATACAAGGGTGTCGCACAGTTCTTCAACTACCTGTCTTCACCTGAAATTCAGGCCGC
>JBIKHX010000264.1:0-3831 GCA_044361945.1 Polaromonas sp.
TCACCATCCGCGTCGAAGCGATGCAAGATGGGCGAATGGGTGAACAAATCCGCTTGAAAAATACGGAGTCGGGTCGATTACTAACGGGTACAGTCACGGGGCCGAACGCTGTCCGGGGATTTTGAGGTTTTTTTCAAAAAGGCCCTCAAGTTCTCAAAAGAGCGGCCGATACTACAGATGCACAGTCCTTTTGAAGTGACTGTCATTACTAGAAAGAGAGTGCTTTATGACCGATGCAATTTCACAATATGGCCGCCAAGCCCAGACTGATCTGACTTCGCGCAACGCTTTGGAAAAGCTCGAGAAAAAGGCCGCATCCAGCGACAGCAAAGCCCCTGCGGCAGATGCACCGGCGCCCAAAGCACCTGTGCGCCCCGGCCCGGACACGCTGAGCTTGAGCAATGTGGCTCAAAAAGCCATGCAAGAGCCCGAATTTGACCGGGTCAAAGTCGATTCGATCAAAAAAGCCATCCAGGAAGGCCAATACCCCCTGGATGCCAAGCGCATCGCCGAGAGCTTTGTGGCCATCGAAAAAATGATTGACGACTGAGCAGGTGACTGATCAAGCCAAAGCTGAGCAACTGGCACGCGCCGTGCGCGCTTTGCCTATGGCCGGCGAGTTGGCGCAAATTCTCGAAATGGAGTTCGAGGCCCTGCAAAAACAGGACCTGGACCGTTTTGAACAACTTCAGGGCCGCAAAGCCGATTTGCTGGCCGACCTCGCTGGCCTGTGCCCTGCCGCAGAGGTTTTGCAAAAAGACCCCGATTGGCAGGGCCTGCTGGCCGCCATGACCGAATGCCGCGACCTGCACAGGCGCAACGCCATGCTCATAGAGCGCAAACTCGAAGCTATTCGCGGCACGCTGCAAAGCCTGCAATCCAGCGTGGCCACCAGCACCGTCGAGGTTTATGACAGACTGGGCCAAGTGGCCCGTTTTTCACGCGGGCGCGGGTACCAGGACGCCTGAGCCCTGCCCTGTTTAAGCCGCTGGATCGGCCGGCGCTGCTTGGGCAGCCACCTCAGGGCGGCTGTAGGCTGCCATTTTTTCATCCCCCGGACGCATGCCCTTGAGCCAATAAACCCAGCTCAAAATCACTGCCACGGTGGTGTACAGCTCTGTGGGGATCTCGTCGTCCACATTGAGCCGGCTGAGCAAGGCCAGCAGCTGGGGGTCTTGCGAGACATAAATGCCCTGCTTGCGGGCTTCTTCCACAATCATGTCAGCCACGGCACCGTCGCCCTTGGCGGTGACCATGGGCACGGCGTGGGCGCCGTACTCGAGGGCAATGGCTTGACGAATCGGGTTCATGCTGAAACGTCCACCACCATGCCGCGCCCGCTCGGGCGCCACTGACCGGGCTCCACCGGCCGCGCGCCATGCACAATTTGAAAGCTCTGCATGGCAAGACCGGCCTCTGCGAGTTGCTGGCGCAGCTCCGATGAGCGGGCGTTGGCTTGCCGGGCCACTTCGCCCTGCAAGGCCCACATGTGCAGGTCAACCCGGTCGGTGCCGTGCAGCTCGGTCTTGAGCCAGATTTCACCGAGCACATCGCTGCGCGAGTGCACGTTGACTGTGAGTGGAGGCGGTTTGTCACCGTCACGCGGTGCGCGCCTGAAAACCACCTCTACCGGCTCAGCATCATGAAAAGGCAAGACCATGCGCATCATCAACTCGCGCTGGGCTTGCGCTTGCACGGCCTGGACCTGGAAAGACTCCATGTCGTCTACTGCACGCTGCAAACTGTTAACTTTCTCGGCACTTTCTTCGGACTCGCCCCGGGCCAGTGCCGCCATCAGGCGACGCAGCAGTTGTTTAGGGTCGTCAGCAGGCGGCATGAGACCACGCGCCAACCAGGCCTCTGCACCCATGCCGGCGGCGACAGCCTGGCTGAGTGCCTGCGGCGTGAGCTGCGCCATGGACAGCTGCATGCTGCGCCACTGGGTCTGCAAGTCGGGGCGCGGCAGGCTTTGCAAAATGGCGTCCAGCGTGCCCGGACGAAACATCTCAGACACGCCCTGCGCCAGCGGCGGGCGAAACAACAAGTTGGCCACTTTCGAGAAGAAAACGCTGGCGTCGGCCGGGGCGGTCAGCGACGGCAGGGCCGTGGTGGCCGGCAAGAGTTGCAAACTCCAGGGGCCGCTGGGCGAAGCCTGGACCCGCAGCGACAGTTTGTCCCCTTCAGCCCAGGGCGAGGGACGTGGCAACTCCAGCATGCGCCCGCGCAGCAGCAAGGCCATGTCACCGTTCGGGCGGGTTTGCACCAAGGCTTCTACCACCTCACCGTCTGTCAGCCCCAGCGCACGGGCCGCCGGGGCGGCCAATGGCAACAACTTTCCTTCAAGAAAAATTGGGTTTGCGCGGCCAGCCGCCTGGCTGGCCTGAGCGCCTTCAATCAAGGAAAGCGGACCCAGCGGCGCTGCTGTTCAGCTGACGCCGGTGCGGCCGCGCGCGATGCATCTTCTGTTTCCATCAAGGGCATGGCGACGGCACGCAGCAGTTGGACAGAGTCCGGCACATTCAATGGCTCTGTGCTGCGCATGCGGGACGCCTGACCGCCAGGAAATGCCTGCGGATTGAGTTCGATGAAAGCGTTGCGCAGCAACTCGATGCGCAGGGGACTGTCGGCCATGGTTTTTTGAATCACTTTGTCTAGCGACTCACCGCGCAGCACTTTGTAAGTAAGGCCAGACGCCACCACGGCCGGGCGTACAGGTGCAACAGGAGCGACGGCCTTGGGGGCCAGGTTGGGTGGGAATATCGCTGGCCGGGGTGCCTGAGCAGGGGTTGGGGTTGGGGTTGCGGTCTGAGCTGGGACCTGAGCCACGGCCTGCGCCGCGGCCAATGCAGACAGCAACAGGGCCAAAGCCAGCCACTTGGGCGACAAAACACCGTGCGATGTGCAGACAGCGGGTTGGAAAGAGGATTTGTTCATGGGGCTTCCTTGTCGGAGGGGCAGCTGGTGCAATAAGTAATTTCAGCAGGTACAGAACGGGGTCAGCGCAACACGTCCAGGCCGGACATGGTCTGGGGTTGCCAGGCACGCCACTGGGTGCGGACCTGATCAGCCGGACCGGCCAAAACTTGCAACTGGGCATGGTGAGCGTAGACACGCTGAACCCGGGCCAGCACCGCTTGCGCGCCTACGCCGGCTTCAAGAATCTGATGTGGAAAGCGCCGCTGATCTGCCAGCACCCACTCGTCGCCCGCCCGTACACCGGCCAGAGCGCCGGCGTTGATGCGCAGGTCGGCCCCGCGGGCCAGAGTCACTTCAGGCTTCACGCTTTCGCAAGCCAGGCGCGTGTCAATTTCTTGCGTCCACTTACGGACATGGCTGGCCAGCTGTTCGCGCGCCTCCAGCGGCAGCAAGTTGGCGCTGTAAGCGCCAGACTGAGGCGGCATAGAAATATCGGCACTGGCGGCAAAAAACGGCTTGCCACTGCCCTGCGCAGTGAGGGCGAAATGAACGCGCATCAGCGTCGGGGCATCTCCCCACAAAGCGTTTTCGCGCCACCTGGTGTTTAAATCAGACTGTGACACCGCTGTGCGGGCTTCAGCGGGCGCTGGGGAGACGCTGACGAGCGCGCGCCAAGGCAGGTTTTGTTCGCCGGCGCCCGTGAGGATTTGCTCATAAGCGGAGAGTTTGTAGCTACTTTGCGGAATCATTCGCCAAGCACTGGCCGAGGCGCCGGCTTGCAGCACCTGGTCGCGGCCGAACTGGCTCAAGGCGTGGGCCAGCGCCGCATCTTGGTGGCTCCACTGGCCATCGACTGCGAGTTGCAGACCGATGAGGTGTCGCAGCGAGACCTGTTTTTCACAGTCACGGAGCTTG
>JBIKHX010000265.1:0-3820 GCA_044361945.1 Polaromonas sp.
TGTCGCATTTTGGATGTATGCCATTGCAATGACGCTTTACAGAGTCAGGAGCATCATCTTGATTCGTGAGCGACACTCTCAATGGGTGGCTGACTTGCCTGAAGTCAAAGCGCAATCTTTGGAGGCTCGCGCATGATCTGGAAAAGTTTTTCTGATTTTGGGTCCATGGGTGGCTATGGACTTTATGTATGGGGAAGTTTTGGCGTGACAGCGGCCTTGTTGGCAGCCGAAGCTTTTTGGACCCGGCGAGGCCGCCAGAACGCGCTGACCCGTGTGGTTTCTGAATTACAGGCAGCCGATGCCAACGGCAAGGACTGGCGCTGATGAAAGCCAGGCACCAACGATTTTTATTGATCAGCTTGGCCGTGGCTGCATTGGCCGCTGCGGGCATGTTTGTTTTGAATGCTTTTCAAAGCAACTTGGTTTTCTTTTTCACGCCCACGCAAGTCTTTCAAGGTGAAGCGCCTAAAGGTAAGGCGTTTCGGGTTGGCGGCATGGTCAAAGAGGGCAGTCTGAAAAAAGACGGTGAAAACGTGCAATTTGTAGTGACAGACTTTGCCAATGAAGTGCCTGTGGTTTACAAAGGCATGCTGCCCGACCTGTTCAAAGAAGGTAAGGGCGTTGTGACGCAAGGTAAATTGAATCAGGGCAATCAGTTTGCCGCCTCCGAAGTTTTGGCTAAACATGACGAAAACTACATGCCTCCAGAAGCACAACATGCTTTAGACAAAGCGGGTGCAGCCAAAGCCGCCCAAACCTACAAGCCAGCCAATTAATTGAAAAGAGTTTGGAATGATTGTTGAAGTCGGTCACTTTGCCTTGATCCTTGCCGCATTCGTTGCTTTGGTGCAAGGTGTCCTGCCACTGGCGGGCACCATGAACGGTCACCAAAGATGGCAGGCTTTGGCCAGGCCTGCCGCCATCGTGCAGTTTTTGCTGATTGCCTTTTCCTATGGCGTGCTGACCAACGCTGCTGTCACGGATGACTTCTCAGTCAAGTACATCGCAGAGCATTCCAACTCACTTTTGCCTGTTCAATACAAAGTTGCCTCGGTATGGGGTGGCCATGAAGGTTCCTTGCTGCTGTGGGTTTTGATGCTCTCCGGGTGGACACTGGCCGTGGCCTTGTTTTCCCGCACCTTGCCTTTGGCCATGGTCGCGCGGGTGATTGCTGTTTTGGGTTTTGTATCGGTCGGTTTTTTAAGTTTTATTCTGATCACCTCCAGCCCGTTTGAGCGATTGCTGCCTGCACCGCTCGACGGTCGGGATTTGAACCCTTTGCTGCAAGACCCTGGCTTGGTGATACATCCACCCATGCTCTACATGGGTTATGTTGGTTTTTCTGTCGCTTTTGCTTTTGCGATTTCGGCTTTGTTATCAGGTCGCATGGATGCAGCCTGGGCGCGTTGGTCACGCCCCTGGACAGTGGTGGCCTGGATTTTCATGACCATCGGCATCGCGCTGGGCTCTTGGTGGGCCTACTATGAGCTGGGCTGGGGTGGTTGGTGGTTCTGGGACCCTGTTGAAAATGCCTCACTCATGCCCTGGCTCTTTGGAACGGCGCTGATTCACGCCTTGATGGTGACCGACAAGCGCGGTGGTTTTAAAGCCTGGTCTGTGTTGCTTGCCATAGGCGCATTTTCTTTGTGTTTACTGGGAACTTTCCTGGTGCGCTCAGGCGTTTTGACCTCTGTTCATGCGTTTGCATCGGACCCCAAGCGCGGCGTTTTTATTCTGATTTTTTTGGTCATCGTGGTGGGTATTTCCCTCACCCTCTTTGCCTGGCGCGCACCCAGAGCAACGCTGGGTGGAAAAATTGCCTTGGTGTCGCGCGAGTCTATGCTGTTGGCCAACAGTGTGTTGTTGGTGGTGGCCACGGGCGCTGTCTTGCTCGGGACTATTTACCCGCTGATTATTGATGCCCTGAATTTGGGCAAACTCTCAGTGGGTGCGCCGTATTTCAACGCGGTGTTTGTGCCCTTGATGGTGCCTATCGTCTTTCTGATGGTTCCCGGCGGTATCGCGCACTGGCGGGAGTCCAGGGGCAAAGAGCTGGGTCGCCAGATGCGCTGGCCTGCCTTGGCCGCCGTGTTGGCTGCCGCTGCGATTTTGATTTTCAGCGAGCGTGGCACCTGGCTAACTGCCATGGGTATGGCCCTGGCCACCTGGGTGGTGGTGGGCTTGTTGGTTCAAATTGTGGCGCGCGTTCAAAAACCGGGCCGTATTCCACTTTCATTTTGGGGCATGCATTTGGCCCACCTTGGCATAGCCGTGGTGGTCGTGGGCATCACATTGGTCAAAGGCTATGAAATTGAGCGCGATGTGCGCATGGGACTGAACGACACCGTCAGCATAGAAAACTACAGCTTTGAATTGGTGGGCCTCAATGAAGTCAATGGCCCCAACTACAAAGCGATGCGTGCAACGGTGAATGTGACTAAAGACAAAAAACCGCTCGAGGTCTTGTACCCGGAAAAAAGAAGATACTTTTCGACGGCCATGCCCATGACCGAGGCCGCGATTGACGCCGGGCCTTTGCGTGACTTGTATGTTTCTCTGGGCGAAGCCATAGAGGGTGACAAGCCGCAGTGGAGTGTGCGTGTCTACTACAAGCCTTTTGTGTCCTGGCTTTGGTACGGCGCTATTTTGATGGCCCTTGGTGGCTTGCTGGCTGTGAGTGATCGCCGTTATCGCAAGTCTGCTTTGAGCGCAGCCTCCTGAGCTGAAGCGACTTCGATGAAGAAATTTTTTATTCCGCTCGGAATTTTCTTGGTGTTGGTGGCTTTTCTGGCCATTGGACTCAAGCGCAACCCGCAGGAGATCCCATCACCTTTGCTGGGTAAGCCGGCACCGCTTTTTTCATTGAGCACCTTAGATACTGGCGGCACCAAGTTCGGGCCGCAAGACATGAAGGGCAAGGTTTGGATGCTCAATGTCTGGGCCACATGGTGTGTCGCTTGTCGCGACGAGCATCCCTTGCTGGTGGCTTTTAGCAAAGCCAACCAATTGCCTATTGTGGGCTTGAACTACAAAGAAGTTCAAGCGCAAGATGCGCCAGCGGGACGTCAGCTCACGTCGGAGGAAAAATTGCGTATTGCGCGTGAGCGCAGTGCAGTTTGGCTGCAGCGTTTAGGTGATCCCTATGCCGTTTCGGTGTTTGACCTTGATGGTCGTGTAGGCATTGACTACGGTGTTTACGGCGTCCCTGAAACCTACATCATTGACAAAGAAGGCGTGATTCGTTTCAAAAAAGTGGGGGCTGTGACGCTGGAGACGCTGCAGTCCCAAATTCTGCCTTTGCTGCAGAAGTTAAATGCCTCCTAGGTCGAGTCGAAGGTCGCCATGAAATCAACTTATCTTCTGCTCAAGACCCTGTGCGTGGCAGCGTGCCTGGTGCTGTCCGGTGTGACAACGGCGCTGGCCAAAGAAGCATTGCCTATGGCACAAGATCCTGTGCTTGAAAAACGCCTGATTCTTATCTCCGAAGAGTTGCGCTGCCTGGTTTGCCAGAATGAATCACTGGCATCTTCACGCGCAGAGTTGGCCAACGATTTACGCGAAGAAGTGCGAAAACTCATTACACAAAACCTAAGCGATCAGCAGATCAAAGATTATTTGGTCACGCGCTATGGCGATTTCGTTTTGTACCGTCCGCAAGTCAAGCCCCTGACCTGGGTGCTGTGGTTCGGGCCTTTTTTACTGCTGGTTGTCGCTCTTTGGGGCATGTTTTCTTACGTTAGACAACGTCTGTCTGCCCAGACGACAGTTGCGGCATTGAGTGACGCAGACAGGCACAAGGCCCAGGCTATTTTGAACTCAG
>JBIKHX010000266.1:0-3818 GCA_044361945.1 Polaromonas sp.
TTTGAGCGGTCTGGTCAAGCCGGCTCATTTTATTCCCCCAGCGTTCCCCAGTTTCACTCATTGCCGGGCTTGTTTTTTGTCATCCATCAGGAGTCGTTCATGGGCTGTGGCCTGAATTTGTCGGACTGTGCCCCGGCCCTTGCATGCTGACGGGTGTGCTGGCTGGTTTGGGCGCCGGCGCTTTGTGGGGCCTGATTTTTGTCATGCCGCGCATGCTCGGCGACTATTCAGGCGTTGACTTGACGGCCGGCCGCTTTGTTGCTTACGGTGTGCTGGCAGCTTGCGTCATGGCCCTGGTCTGGCGTCGCCGGCCCCGCCCAACCCTGAAGCAGGCGGGCGCCGCGCTGGGCCTGAGCATTTTGGGGTTTTCGGCTTACTTTTTGCTGCTGGTGCTGGCCATCCAGGACGCCGGCACGGAAGTCCCCACGCTGATCATCGGCACCATTCCCTTGTGGGTCATGTTGCTGGGCAAACCGGTGGCCTTGCGCTGGCGCGGCTTGCTGCCCGGGCTGGTGCTGACGCTGGCGGGTCTGCTGCTGATGATGAGCGCCACCCAGTCCGGCCCGGCCGGGCAGGGTGGCCATTTTTACCGCGGTGTGGCGCTGGCCTGCGCGGCGATGGCGAGCTGGACATTGTTTGCGCTGCTCAACGCCGCCTGGCTCAAGCGCAATCCGCAAGTCAATGCCACGGATTGGGCTAACTGGCTGGGTATTGCTGCGGGGCTGGGCGCCTTGCTGCTGTGGTGGGTCGCCGGCTCGGGTTTGCCGGCGCTGGCCGCGCAGCCCGACTTGGGTCTTTTTGCCTGGCTGTGCCTGGGCACCGGTTTTGGTTCGGCCTGGCTGGCCACCATTTTGTGGAACCTGGCCAGCCAGCGCCTGAGCGCCAGCCTGTGCGGCCAACTCATCGTGAGCGAAACCGTTTTTGCCCTGCTGTATTCCTTTGCCTGGGACGGTCAATGGCCGAGCCTGGTCCAGTCGGCTGCGTGTGCACTCTTTATTCTCGGTATCCTGGCATCCATCAAGGCGCACGCATGAAAATAGCAATTCCCGACGACAAAAAGCTGGTGTACGAGTTGATCATCCCGATTCGCTGGGGGGATATGGACGCCATGGGCCACCTCAACAACGGCAGCTACTTCCGCTACATGGAGACCATCCGCATTGACTGGATGTGCGCTATCGGCTGCAAGCCGGACCCGTCTAGCGAGGGCCCCGTCATCGTCAACGCGTTTTGCAATTTCTACAAACAGCTTGAATACCCGGGTGACGTGCTGGTCAAAATGTATGTGAGCGAGCCCGCGCGCAGCACTTTTGAAACCTGGGTCACTATGGAGCGTGTGGACCAGCCCGGCCTTGTCTGTGCCGCCGGCGGGGCCACCACCATTTGGGTTGACTTTCCGGCCCAAAAATCCAAAACACTGCCGGACTGGATGCGCGAGATCATTTCGGATTGAGGTTGCGCCCCGTTACCAGCTCAGCCCGTCAAAAACCGCCCGCGCAAATAAGCCACGATCTTGTCTGAGTCATAGAGCCACTGGGCCGCACCGGCTTCATCGGTGATCTTCAGGCAGGGTACTTTGGCCAGACCGCCACCGGCTATCAGCGCTGCGCGGTCACTGCCTTCGGGTTGCGCGTCAATATGCCGGATGTTCAGTGACAGCCGGCGCATTTCCTGGCGCACCTTCATGCAAAACGGGCAGGTCTTGTAGTGGTAAAGCGCCAGGCTTTGGCACTGCGCGTCAGCGCTTTGCTGCGCCTCGGGCGTGCGCACCATGCCGGCCGGCCTTTGCAGGCGTTCCTTGAGCAGCATGAACGGGCCCAGCGCGATGCGCAGGGTCTTGAAGAAATAGCGGATAAAAATTTTCATGCGTGATGTTAAGCGGTTAAGCGCAAGAGCTGAGCGCGCCGTTCACTTGACTTTGGGCACGCGGCCCATCAAATAAAACTCGGGGTTGGGCGCCATGCCGCTGAAGCTGGCCATGCGGTTGGACAACCCGAAAAACGCCGTGATGGCCGCAATATCCCAAGCGTCCTCGTCATCAAAACCGTGGGCTTTGAGCGCCTCAAAGTCAGCGTCTTCAATCTCATTCGAGCGCAGGCAGACCTTCATGGCAAAGTCCAGCATGGCCTTTTGCCGCGGGCTGATGTCGGCCTTGCGGTAGTTAACGGCCACCTGGTCCGCCACCAGCGGCTTTTTCTCGTAAATACGCAAAATAGCGCCGTGCGCCACCACGCAATACAGGCACTGGTTGGCCGCGCTGGTGGTGGTCACGATCATCTCGCGGTCGCCCTTGGTCAGCGACCCTTCTTCCTTGAGCATCAGCGCGTCGTGGTACGCAAAAAACGCCCGCCACTCGGCCGGCCTGCGCGCCAGCGCCAAAAACACATTCGGCACAAAGCCGGCTTTGGCCTGCACCTCCAGCACCTTGGCGCGGATGTCTTCAGGCAGATTGCTCAGTTCGGGGGCGGGGTAGCGGCTCATGGGGACTCCGGGTTTTGAAGGCGTTGCCAGCATCATAAGAGCCGCAAGCGGCTTGCACTTGCTTGCTATTCTTGGGTCTTGCGCGACCTCACCAACCAAGAAAGACAAGCATGACATCAGACCACCCCCAATTCGACAAAGGCCTGACCACGCGCACTCAGGTCATGGGCGAAGATTTTGTGAACAAAGCCCTGGGCGGCGCCACAGACTTCACGCAGCCCATGCAAGAACACATCACCGCCAAAGCCTGGGGCGACGTCTGGCAGCGCCCCGGGCTGGAGTTGAAAACCCGCAGCATGATCACCGTGGCCATGTTGATTGCGATGGGCAAACAGCACGAACTCAAAGGCCATGTGCGCGGCGCACTCAACAACGGCGTCACCCCGGCCGAGTTGCAGGAAATACTGCTGCATGCCGCCGTTTACTGCGGCGTACCGTCAGCCGTGGAGGCGTTTCGCACGGCGGCAGAGGTGGTGGACGGGCCTCAGCGTCAGGCCTGAGTCAGCAGCTGATTAGGTATCATCGCTGAGCACCAGCTGTTGGGCTCATGCGGGCTTGCTGGCTTTAACCGGAGATATCTGTGAACAAAATTTTCCCATCCGCTGACGCGGCTCTGAAGGGCGTGGTCAAAGACGGCCAGCTCATGGCTGTGGGCGGTTTTGGTTTGTGCGGCATTCCTGAGGCGCTGATTGAGGCCGTCAAGGACAGCGGCGTTCAAAACCTGACGGTGATTGCCAACAACGCCGGCGTGGACGGCTTTGGTTTGGGCAAGCTGCTGGACACGCGGCAGGTCAAAAAAATGATTTCAAGCTACGTGGGCGAGAACAAAGAGTTTGAGCGCCAGTACCTGGCCGGTGAGCTGGCACTGGAGTTCACGCCGCAGGGCACGCTGGCTGAAAAGCTGCGCGCCGGTGGCGCGGGCATTCCGGCGTTTTTCACCAAAACCGGCGTCGGCACCATGGTGGCTGACGGCAAAGAGTTGCGCGAGTTTGAAGGCGAGATGTACGTGATGGAGCGCTCGTTGGTGCCCGACATTGCGCTGGTCAAAGCTGACGTGGCTGACAAGTCGGGCAACCTGCGTTTTCGTTTGACGGCGCGCAACTTCAACCCGGCTGTGGCCATGGCCGGTAAGCTGTGCATTGTGGAGGTCGAGAAAATTGTGGAAGTGGGCGAGTTGGCACCGGACGACATTCATTTGCCCGGCATTTATGTGCACCGCATTGTGCTCAATGCCACGCCTGAAAAGCGCATTGAAAAGCGCACCGTGACCACCCCCGCCAACACCCCCGCAGGAGCTTGAGATGCCTTGGACCCAAGACCAGATGGCCGCGCGTGCG
>JBIKHX010000267.1:0-3807 GCA_044361945.1 Polaromonas sp.
TTCCCCTGCGCCAGCTGGTCCCGGTACTTGTCCAGGCGCTTGAGGTCATACTGGTAGTTGACCATAAGCCCGTAGGACTGCTTGAGGCCCTTGGCAGACGGGTCGCCGCCCCAATTGAGTCGCTCCACGCGGGCGCCATTGCTCAGATGAAATCTGGCCACAGCATCCATAGGCCGCCCTTCATCGAGTTGGCGTCCAAGGTAGTGGGCAGCGCAGCGCAAGAGCATCTGGCGCACCGGCGACTTTTCGTTCAGCTGGGCAAGATGTTCGGCAGCCGCTAAAAATGCGGCGGCGGTCGGCGCTGCCTGTGCAAGTGCGTTGGCCAGTAAATGGCGCTCCTTGTCGCCCATATCGCTGAGCATGCTGCCCGCGTTGTGGGACAACCAGCTTCGAAATCCCGGGATTGGCGAAAGCGTGGCAAAGGTCTTGAGACGGGGGAATTCGGCCAGCAGAGTTTCGACCACGCGTTTAATCAGCGAATCGCCAAAACTCACACCCCGCAAACCGGGCTGGGTATTGCTGATGGAATAAAAAATGGCCGTTGTGGCCCGGTCCAGGTCGCTGGCTGCGGCAGACTCGTCAAGCAGTGGCGTGATGGCTTGCGAGAGTTCGTCCGTCAGTGCCACTTCAACAAAAATCAGCGGCTCATCGGGCAGCCGTGGGTGAAAAAACCCGTAGCAACGGCGGTCGCTGTCCAGACGATTTTTGACATCTGACCAGCCCTTGATGGCGTGCACCGCTTCGTACTTGATGAGTTTTTCAATCAAAGAGGCCGGGGAATCCCAGCTGATGCGTCGCAGCTCGAGGAAAGCCACATCAAACCAGGTTGAGAACAGGTTTTCGAGCTCGGCATCGAGCGCAATAAGTCGTTTATCGGTTTTCAGGTGCGGCAACAGCTCAGCGCGCAAGTCCACCAAAAACCGCATGCCCTCCGCGAACACGGAAAAACGCTTTAGCAAACGGGTGCGTGGCGACACAAATGCCTGCCGCAATCGGATCTCTGCCTGCCCCTCTTCGGCGGTGCCCAGACAAGCTTCGTAATGGTCACGCGCCGCCTGGATTTTTTCAGATTTCGGGGCAAATTGCTCACTCATCAGCAGCCAGATATCAAGCCGCTGGGCAGGGGTTGCGCCGGCGTACCACAAGGCCAGTGCGCGAGCCCGGCGTCCGCCTTCGACCTCGCTGACCTGCACGTCAACGACGGACTGCAACTCTGTCAAGATGCGCCGCAAGAGCCTGGGAGAAAAGGCTTCTTCTTTGCGCTTCATGACGGCATTGAGTCGCTCCCGTGTAGAGCGCCCCTTGGTGTCGCCCGGTACTGCGACTAACGCCGGTTCCGGCGTAGCTGCTGTCGCTTGACCCGTGAGGTGCAGGCCACGGCCAAAAGACTGCACGCTGCGCAAAAGCCATCCAGATGAGTTCATGTTCCCACCCGGCTTCTGGCCTGTGAATGGGACAAATCACGCAGCGCTTCGCGTTGACGCGTCAGGTGGGTACGCATGGCGGCATCGGCACCTTCGCTGTCACGGCTTTGGAGCGCCGCATAAACCGTCATGTGTTCGGCCAGGCTTTGCGCCAGACGCCCCGGTGCATGCAACTGCTGCAATCGGGCCAGCTTGAGGATTTTTCGCAAATCAGCGATCGCATGCGCCAACCACCGGTTGTCGGCCAGCAAGATGATGGCCTCATGAATCTGGAAATTGGTTTCGTAATACTCCTTGATCAGCCCAGCCCGAGCGTGCGCTTGCAAGCGTTCGTGCAAGACCCCTAAGGCAAGCAGATCGGCAGCGCTGGCGTTGCGCGCGGCTTCATAGGCGCAGCGCCCTTCCAGAAGCGCAATCACGGGGAAAATGTTGTCCAGGTCCTGCTCGGTGACTTCACTGACAAAGCAACCGCGCCGCGGTTCGTGCCTTAGCAAGCCTTCAGCCGACAGCACTTTGAGAGCCTCACGCAGCGGCGTGCGTGAAATTTTGAGGCGCTCACACAGGGCAACTTCTTCGATGAAACTAGCCGGCGCCAAAGTGCCATCAAAAATTTGCTCTCGCAGCGTGGCAGCTACTTCGTGGTGAAGGGAATTCTGAACAAGTCGCATAAAAAATGTCACTTTTGGGGCTAAAAGCTGTAATTACGCATAATTATCAGATTCCAGGTCCGTAAAGCAAGCACAACACGCGCTTAAAAGTCGCCAAAACACGACATACGAGGCTAAACCCCTAGAAGGCAGCAAATGTGCCTCGCCAAGGTCCAAGCGCAGGCCAAAACGAGATGCAGAGCGTTCAGACTCGCTTAGAAGCCCAGAGCCAAAGGCATAGGCCAGCGGCGATCATGGGCAGACAAAGCCACTGACCCATGCTCATGCTCAGCGCCAAAATGCCTAAAAAGTCATCCGGCTGGCGGAAAAATTCAGCGACAAACCGAAAAAAACCATACCCAACTAAAAACGCCGCGGAGACCTGGCCGGTTTTGCGCGGCCTGCGCGCATACAACCAAAGAAGCACGAACAGCAACAACCCTTCCAGCAAAAACTGGTAAAGCTGCGACGGGTGACGCGGTTGTAGCGAGCCGCTGTACTTAAAGACCATGCCCCAAGGCAAGTCCGGGCTGCTCAATCGCCCCCACAACTCACCATTGATGAAATTGCCAATGCGACCGGCGGCCAGCCCGGTCGGCACGCAAGGCGCGATCAGGTCCATGACCTGCAACCAGGGTTTGCCACGGCTGCGGGCAAACCACCACTGCGAAACCAACACGCCCAACATGCCGCCATGAAAACTCATGCCGCCCTGCCATACCGCCAGAATCTCCAGCGGATGCGCCAGGTAATAACCGGGCTTGTAAAACAAGCAGTAACCAATACGCCCGCCCAGCACCACACCCACGACACCCAAGAAAAGAATGTCCTCGATGTCACGCCGGCTCCACGCGGCCGGCCCCGTCAAAGCGGCGTAAGGCTGGTGGCGCAAGCGCAGGATGCCGAGTAATAAAAAAAGGCCGAAAGCGGCCAGGTAAGTCAGTCCGTACCAGTGCAGGGCCAGGGGGCCGAGTTGAAGAGCAACCGGGTCAATTTCAGGGTGAATGAGCATGCCCAGATTGTGCCAGCCGGCACTGGTCTTACATCGCAACGTAAAATCGCCAGTCACCGGCAAAGCCTATACGGCAAGCCCTTCCAAGACCCACAGAGATCCACAGAGACACACCATGACGCAAGACAAGATGCCCGAAGGCGATGCCATCAACCGCCGCAGCAAGAACATCACTGAAGGCACCTCCCGCGCGCCCAACCGCTCGATGTACTACGCCATGGGCTACGAAGCCAGTGATTTCAAAAAACCCATGGTCGGCGTGGCCAACGGCCACAGCACCATCACCCCCTGCAACTCCGGCCTGCAAAAGCTGGCTGACGCGGCGATTGCCGGCATCGAAGAAGCCGGCGGCAACGCCCAGGTCTTCGGCACACCCACCATATCCGACGGCATGGCCATGGGCACCGAGGGCATGAAGTACTCGCTGGTCAGCCGCGAAGTCATCTCCGACTGTATTGAGACCTGCGTGCAAGGCCAGTGGATGGACGGCGTGCTGGTGGTCGGCGGCTGCGACAAAAACATGCCTGGCGGCCTGATGGGCATGCTGCGCGCCAATGTGCCGGCCATCTATGTGTATGGCGGCACCATTCTGCCGGGACACTACAAAGGCAAAGACCTCAACATCGTCAGCGTGTTCGAGGCTGTGGGCGAGCATTCGGCCGGCCGCATGAGCGACGAAGACCTGCTGCAGATCGAGCGCCGCGCCATTCCAGGCACCGGCAGC
>JBIKHX010000268.1:0-3794 GCA_044361945.1 Polaromonas sp.
ACAACTGGCCCGATTACATCGCCCAGGACATGGTGGCCGACTTCACAAAGGAAACCGGTATCAAGGTCAACTACCAGACCTTTGAAAATAACGAAGCGCTGCACGCCAAACTGGTGGCTGGCAACACGGGCTATGACATCGTGGTGCCGGGCGCCGTGTTTGCCAAACCGCAAATCGATGGTGGCTTGCTGCTCAAACTCGACAAAGCGCAGCTGAGCAATTACGCCAATTTAGACCCGGCCATCATGGGCAAGCTGACGGCCATCGATGCCGGCAACGCGCACCTGGTGCCCTGGGCCTGGAGTTTCACCACAGTCGGTATCAACAAGGCCAAGGTCACCAAAGCCCTGGGCAGCACCCCGATGCCGGCCAACGCCTGGGAACTGGTCTTTAACCCGACCTACACCGCCAAGCTCAAGTCCTGCGGCATTGCCTTTTTAGACTCACCTACTGAGGTCCTGCCGCCGGCCATGCATTTCCTGGGCAAAAACGCCTATTCCAACGATGTTGCCGACCATCAGGCTGCCTCCGCCATGCTGGCCAAAGTGCGCCCGCACATCCGCATGTTCAGCAGCACCATGATCGACGACCTGGCTGGCGGTAAAGCCTGCGTGGCGCTGGCCTGGGCGGGTGATATCAACATCGCACGCAACCGCGCCATTGAAAACAAGAGTGGTCAGGAAATTGAAGCCTTGCTGCCCAGCGCCGGTGGCCTGATTTTCTTTGACACGCTGGCCATCCCCAAAGATGCCAAGCACCCTAACAATGCCCATGCCTTTATCAACTACTTTCTGCGTCCTGAAGTTTCTGCCGCTTTGACCAACGAGCTGAGTTACGCCACTGCCAACAAAGCCAGCCTGGCCAAGGTCAAGCCCGAGATTGCCCAGGACAAGGCCGTGTTCCCTGATGCTGCGAACCTCGAAAAAATGGTCTCTCCGGCCAGCTTCAGCAACGAAGCGCGGGCTTCCATGGCGAATGTTTTCACGGCCTTCAAAAAAGGACAATGAATTTCAGGACTTAGGTCTTTGCCATGAACCTGTCCACCGAAGGTCAAGCCGGCTTCTTGTGCACTGAGCGACTCGTCAAACGCTTTGACGCAGTGGCCGCCGTCGACGATGTCAGCCTGTCCATCCGCAAGGGCGAAATTTTTGCTCTGCTCGGCCCTTCGGGTTGCGGAAAATCGACGCTTTTGCGCATGCTTGCCGGCTTTGAAGCGCCCAGCGCCGGCGCCGTGGTTCTGGATGGCGTGAACATCGCCACGATGCCGCCCTACCAGCGGCCCATCAACATGATGTTCCAGTCTTATGCGCTGTTTCCTCACTTGAGTGTGTGGGACAACATTGCCTTTGGACTGCGACGTGAAGGCTTGCCCAAAGCCGAGATCAGTGAACGCGTGGAAGGTATGTTGCGGCTCGTGCAACTCACGGCTTTTGCCAATCGCAAGCCGCACCAGCTTTCTGGCGGCCAGCAGCAACGCGTGGCGCTGGCCCGCAGCCTGGCTAAGCGCCCGCAATTGCTTCTGCTGGACGAGCCACTGGGCGCGCTGGACAAAAAGCTGCGCGAGCAAACGCAGTTTGAGCTGGTCCATATCATCGAGTCGGTGGGAGTGACCTGCGTGATGGTCACCCACGACCAGGAAGAAGCCATGACCATGGCTTCGCGCATCGCCGTCATGCGCCAGGGCAGGGTGTTGCAGGTGGGCACGCCGCGCGAAATCTACGAGCAACCGAATTGCCGCTTCGTGGCTGATTTCATTGGTAACGTCAATTTGTTTGATGGTCAGCTGCAGCACACAACACCGGGCCGCTGTGAAATCAGCTGCCCCGAAGGTGTTCTAGCCGTGACCCACAGCGTCTCCGGAACGAGCGACCCCATTGGTACGGCGGTGTCGGTTGCGGTGCGACCTGAAAAAATTCACATTGCCAAAGTCCGGCCGGACGTCAGCGACAACCTCTTCACAGGAAAGGTGCGTGAGATTGCTTACTTTGGCAGCTACAGCACTTTCATTGTGGACATGCCCAGCGGTAAATCGGTCAAGATCACCGAGGGCAACACGGCGCAGCAAGATCAAAGCCCCGTCACCTGGGGCGATGCGGTGTTTTTCTGGTGGGATGCCGCCGCCCCTGTGTTGCTCACGCAATGAGGTCGCTGCGGTGAAATTGTTCATGGCGCAGACTTTCAGTCCCGGGCGGCGATTTGTGATCGGCGTGCCCTTTGTGTGGCTGGGGGTCTTTTTTGTTGTGCCGTTTTTGATACTGCTGCGTATCAGCATCACGGACATGGGCAACGGCATTGACCCGTTTGTACCCTTGTTCGATTCGTCAGACGGTACCTGGCGCTGGCTCTTTAAGTTGGACAACTACGCGGCCATTTTCCGGGCGGCCGCTGATAGTGCAGGGCTTGTGGCCACCGGGCTGGGCCAGACCATTTACATGGACGCCTACATAACTTCGCTGAAGTACGCTTTTTTCACAACGGTTTTTTGTCTGCTGATCGGTTATCCGTTTGCGTATTTCATTGCGCGTGCCCGGCCCAGTATTCGCCCGGCCTTGCTGATGATGGTGATGCTGCCGTTCTGGACTTCGTTTTTGCTGCGTGTTTATGCCTGGAAGGGCATCCTGGCGGACCAGGGCGTGATCAACAACGCCTTGATGGCTGTGGGCCTCATTGATGCGCCCATCGTCATGCTCTACACCGATGTCTCCATGCTGGTGGGCATGACCTATGTTTACCTGCCGTTCATGGTTTTGCCGCTGTATGCGACCCTGGTGAAAATGGATTTTCGCTTGCTGGAGGCTGCACACGACCTGGGCGCCAGCCCCTGGAAGGCTTTCTGGCTGATCACAGTGCCTCTGAGCAAGGCCGGCATCGTCTCCGGCGCCATGCTGGTGTTCATTCCCAGTGTGGGCGAGTTCGTGATTCCCTCTTTATTGGGTGGTGCAGAAAACATCATGATCGGGCGTGTCGTCTGGGACGAGATGTTCAGCAGCAACAATTGGCCCCGCGCTTGTGCCCTGGCGGTGGCAATGGTCTGTCTGATTCTTTTCCCCTTGGCCCTTTATTACCATTACAGCGCCCAGACACGCGCGCCATCGGCTGACTGATATGCGCGCAGTCCACCGTTTTATGCAGGCCAACTTGGGACGCTTTTGGTTGGTCGCGGTCTATTTATTTCTGTATGCACCGCTGGCTTTTTTGGTGATTTTTTCTTTCAACAGCACGCGTCAGGACGGAATCTTTACCGGTTTTTCACTGCGCTGGTATAGCGCCTTGTGGGCAGACTCGCGACTGGTCGATGGTTTTTTACTCTCACTCAAGGTGGCCCTGGTGACGGCCAGCTTGTCAGCGGTGCTGGGTGCGATGGCGGCATTTGTGCTGGTGCGCTACGAGCGTTTTCGTGGCAGGCCTCTATTTATCGGCCTGGTCAATGCGCCCTTGATCATGCCGGAGGTGATCATTGGCCTGTCTTTGTTGTTGCTGATGGTGGCGGTGCAGCGTGCTGTAGGTTGGCCGGAGCGCGGCATGGGCACCATCGTGATTGGCCACACCCTGCTGGGCATGGCATACGCTGCCGTGGTGATCCAGTCCCGTCTGCGCGAGGTAGACCGGTCCATTGAGGAAGCCGCCATGGATTTGGGCTGCCGGCCTTTGCAGGTCTTTTTTCTGGTGACGCTGCCAAGCATTGCGCCAGCCATGGTGGCAGCGTGGCTGTTGACCTTCACCTTGTCATTTGACGACGTGGTGATCTCTGAGTTTCTCTCGGGCCCCGGCGTGACCACGTTGCCGCAAGTGAT
>JBIKHX010000270.1:0-3778 GCA_044361945.1 Polaromonas sp.
GACCGCACTGGGCCTGCCTGCGCTGAGCCTGCCCGGCTTCAAGGGGCCCGCCGGCCTGCCGGTCGGGGTACAACTGATCGCACGGTCACGGCACGACACCCGCTTGCTGGCCCATGCAGCTTGGCTTGAAGCTCAGCTGGCCCAAAGGCATTAAGCGTGCAAGCTGCCCAATAAAGCGAGTACCAACATGACACCTGCACCCGTGCTCACACGTGCCCGACGCTTTCGGGACTTGCTGGCCCATGCCCGGCCTGTCGTTTCACCCGGCGTTTTTGACGCCTACAGTGCGCGACTGGTCGAATCCATGGGGTTTGTGACTGCAGCCACCACCGGGGCCGGTTTGTCCAACTCACTCATCGGCCAACCTGATATTGGCGTCTTCAGCCTGCGTGAGAACGTGGACGCCTGCCGCCACATTGCGCGCAGCGTCAACATTCCGATCATGGCCGATGCGGACACCGGCTATGGCAATGCCGTGACGGTGTTCCATGCGGTCGAATACTTTGAAGAAGCCGGGGTGGTGGGCATCAATATGGAAGACCAGCTCAGCCCGAAACGCTGCGGCCACATGCGCGGCAAGGAGTTGGTTTCGGCGAGCGAAATGGCCATGAAGATAGAAGCCGCCCTGAAGGCCCGTAGGGATCCCGACTTCATCATCAATGCCCGCACCGACGCCATCGCCGTCGAGGGCATTGAAGGCACCCAGGCGCGCATTCGTGAGTATGTGGCCGCCGGGGCCGACATGATTTATGCCGACGCCATCCGCAGTGAAGACGATATCCAGCGCGTGATTGAAGCGGCCGGTGATATTCCGGTGAACATCAACATGGGCTTTGGTATTCGAAACCGCCCCACAAGTCCCCTGCTGTCGCTGGGCCGCCTGCGCGAGCTTGGAGTCGCTCGCGTGAGCATGCCCAGGCTGCTGACCGCTTCGGCGCTGTCCGGTATGCAAAAGGCGCTGGAGGTGCTGCGCCAATGCATGGAGACGGGCGAACTCGCCGACCGGCCCGACTTGCTGGTGGATATTGACACCATCAGCGGTTTGATGGGCTACGACCGCATCTCAGCGCTTGAAAATGAATTGCTCAGTGGCGATGCCCTGCGCCGCAAGTACGGTGAGGGCGAGCGTCACTACGTCGTCAAGAGCCGCAAAGATTGAGGCAGTCCCCGGGCCTCATCGCCAAAGAGCAAAGACTTACCAGGCCGCCAGCAACAAGGGCTCCACCTCGGCAGCCTGCGTCACCCGGCGGGGGTTCACATACAGGCCCTTTTCGCCCATCACTTTGGCTGCGACCTCTGTCAACAACGAACGTTGCATACCCGTGTCGCGCAAGCGCGTAGGCACTTTGATCGCCTGCTGCAACCATTGCACGCGTTCAATGGCACCCTCAGGGCTTGCATCGCTGGCGCCCATGGCCTGAGCGCAAAGCGCCAGTGCCGCGGCTGCATCAGGATCGACTGAATTAAAGGCCATGGCATGCGGCAGCATGATGCTGTTGGCATTTCCGTGCGAGATACCGGCGACAGCGCCCAGTGCATGGCAGACCGAATGGTGGATACAGCTGCGGGCGTTCAACAAAACCTGCCCGGACAAATGCGCAGCCACCAGCGCCATACCGCGCGCCTGAACCGATGCCGGTTCGCGCGCCACAGCGGGCAATGCTTGCATGAACATCCGGATCGCCTCTAAAGCGAGTGCACTGCTGACAGGGGTCCGGACCCTGGAATAGAAACCCTCGACACAGTGAGCGAGCCCGTTCATGCCGCTGGCCAGAAAAACCGATGTGGGCACCTCCATGGAGGCAGCTGGATCAATCACGATCAATCTTGCCGCCAACTGAGGATCCACCAGTATCAGCTTGCGCCCGTCTTCGGTACGCACACTGCCACCGGCGGTGACCTCGGCGCCGGACAAGGTGGTCGGTATGGCAATCACCGGCAGTTTGCTGGCCTTCAGGCGCGGGCTGTGCAACTGATCGGGCGGGATGAAACGTGTTGCGTGATCAGCCAGCTCTGCGCCCTCGGCCAGCCACAGCGCTGCAGCTTTGCAGGCGTCAGAGGCGCTGCCGCCGCCTACCGCAATGAAGCCATCTGCACGGTGCGTACGGGCCATTTCACGCAGGCGAAGTACCTCACCGATTGGCGAGTGCTCGGGCATACCAGTACATTCGACCCAGTCCAAACCATGCAAGCCAGTCAGGGTGTCACGGTAAACACGAGATGCTGCGGTGCGGCGACCGGCCACCACCACAGGGCGGAGCACGCCCAGCTCAGCCAGGTTGAGCGCCAGTTTCCCCAGCGCGCCATCGCCATAGACCAGCGTCGACGGCGGGTTGCGATGCGAAAAAAAGGAAGGTAGCGTGATGCTCCCCGGGACGGTCTGGCTCATGGGCTGGAATGTAGTGCTAAGGAGATACTGTGCGAGGCAGAAGAATTTTCAATTAAAGTTTTGAGTGCTCGCTTTAAAGCCAGCTGCTTTGGTTATCATTAATTTCAGAGATTAACAGCATCGGCCCATCTCCAATTTTTGTCCATTCTTGACAACTAACCTGAGGTTTCTTATGAATCGATTTGTAAACCGCCGCAGTCTTTTGGCGGCAGTAGTCACTTGTTCAGCCTTATGGACCCCGCTTTCCGCTTTTGCGCAAGCGCAAAATTACCCCAACAAGCCCGTGAGAGTCGTAGTCTCCTTCTCCACCGGCGGCACCACAGACATCTTGGCGCGCTACCTCTCTCAGAAGCTTTCAGAATCGCTGGGCCAACCGTTCGTCGTCGAAAACAAGCCCGGCGCTGGCGGTATTTTGGGCAACGATATTGTGGCCAAGGCAGCGCCGGATGGCTACACGCTGTTGATGGGATCTGCCAGCTCGCTCGCAGTGAACGTCAGCATGTACAAATCTTTTCCCTATGACCCGCACAAAGATTTTGCTCCGGTGATGCAAGTGGCCTCCGGGCCTTTCATCATCGTTGTGAATCCTGGCGTGCCGGCCAACAACTTGCGTGAACTGATCACTTTGGCCAAGGCCAAGCCAGGTCAGATCAACTTCGGCAGCTCCGGCAACGGCACGTCTATCCACCTGACCGGCGAACTGCTCAACTCGATGGCCGACATCCGCATGACCCACGTCCCCTACAAGGGAACGGGCCCTGCCATGTTCGACACCATCTCCGGGCAGGTCCAGATGACCCTGAGCGACATGGTGCCCTTTGTGCCGCACATTGCTTCGGGCAAACTGCGCGCTATCGCACAAACCACAGCCAAAAGATCTCTGCTGCTGCCGGACCTGCCCACTGTCGCCGAGACTTTGCCGGGCTATGACGCCACGTCCTGGTACGGCCTCATGGCGCCTGCAGGCACCCCGGCACCGATCATCCAGAAACTCCACGCCGAGCTCACCAAGATCATGCAAAGCGCCGAAGTCAAGGCGCGCTATGCACAGCTTGGAGTAGAGCCCGTTGTCAACTCCCCGGAGCAGTACAAGACTTTCGTGGCAGCGGAAATTGTCAAATGGGCAGACGTGGTCAAAAGGTCCGGCGCCAAAGTCGATTGATCCGAAGAGGCAGGTCAGTTAATTACTGTGTGCGATACGTCCTTACTGCTGTTCATGCAGTAGGACAATCGTGCGCAGCTCATCGGCAGCGAAGCTGCTGAACTCATTCGGAAGCGACGGTTGCGACTTTGACCCATGTGATGATCGTTGTGATTCTGGCGCACATGGGTACGATTGGCGCAAAACTCCTGCTTGCTTTGTTTGCCATCGACCTGGGCGCTTCGCCG
>JBIKHX010000269.1:0-3778 GCA_044361945.1 Polaromonas sp.
AGCCCGCCCCTGCTCGTTGATGCGCCAAAGAAAAAGGCCTCAAGACCTGAGTCATGAAGCCTTTGAAGCGCCGCCTTTCAGAGGGCGTCTGAAAGTAATGGCAAGCTTTGTATTTTTGGGGGCAAAGGCTTAATAGCCGCCGCGGCCACCACCACCGCCACCGCCGCCGCCAGAACGGCCGCCACCACCGCCGCCGCCGCCATAAGGGCTGCGAAAGCCGCCGTCGGAACCGCCGCCGCCACCACCACCGTAGCCGCCGCCACCGCCGCCAGAACCGCCGCCGCCGTAGCCACCGCCGCCACCGGAACGACCACCACCGCCGCCGCCGCCGCCGTAGCCGCCACCACCACCGCCAAAGCCGCCACTGCGAGGAGGACGCGCCTCCATCGGACGGGCCTCGTTCACGACGACACTTCGGCCGCCCAAAGGCTGACCGTTCATGCCATTGATGGCCGCCTGGGCTTCAGCATCGCTGCCCATTTCGACAAAACCAAAGCCTTTGGAGCGACCGGTGTCGCGCTCCATCATGACTTTGGCACTGGTGACAGAGCCGAACTGTCCAAAAGATTGTTGCAGGTCTTCGTCACGAACCGAGTACGGCAGGTTGCCGACGTAAAGTTTGTTGCCCATGAAAGGACTCCTCTAAAACACTAAAAAAAAGCGATGGGGTCCCGAAAGCACAACAAATCTGAACGTAAACGCTGTAGCGCGCGAAACTGACCGATCACCTCACTCATGCAAGTGGGGCCCACATGCACGCGTAGATTATGCGATAGAAGGCCGAAATAAAAGCAAATTGGCAAGCAAATCCAAGGGCTGGCACGGCGGCGGTGAAGGTTTGTGTCGAATTAAAGACAGTTGCCGGCCGCTTGTGTGCGCAGGCTTACCAATTGACTTCGCGGTCCGGCGTGGCGCCGATCCGGTGAATGGAGAGGTCCGCTCCCTCAAACTCTTCTTCGTGGCTCAAGCGCAATTCGGTGAAGGCCCGTATCAGGCCATACACGGCAAAGCCGCTGACCAGCGCCCAGCCTACGCCCATGAGCGTGCCAATCACCTGTGCTCCCAGGCTGACGCCGCCAATTCCGCCCAGCGCCTTGAGACCGAAAATACCGGCGGCGACACCGCCCCAGGCGCCACACAGGCCGTGCAAGGGCCAGACACCCAAAACGTCATCGATCTTCCACTTGTTTTGGGTCAGCGTGAACATCACTACAAACAAAGCACCTGCCACCCCGCCCACCACCAGCGCCCCCAGCGGGTGCATCAGGTCTGAGCCGGCGCACACGGCGACCAGACCGGCCAGCGGGCCGTTGTGCACAAAACCAGGGTCGTTCTTGCCAAACGCCAGCGCCGCCAGCGTGCCGCCCACCATGGCCATCAAGGAGTTCACTGCGACCAGGCCGGAAATTTTGTCCAGCGTCTGGGCGCTCATCACGTTAAAGCCAAACCAGCCCACCGTCAAAATCCAGGCACCCAGCGCCAGAAACGGAATGTTAGATGGCGGATGCGCAGACACCAGCCCGTCTTTGCGGTAGCGGTTGCTGCGCGCACCCAGCAACACCACAGCCGGCAGCGCGAGCCAACCACCCATGGCGTGCACCACCACCGAGCCGGCAAAATCATGAAACTCTTCTCCGGTCAGCGCCTTGATCCAGGCCTGCACGCCGAAATGCTGGTTCCAGACGATACCCTCGAAGAAGGGGTAGATCAGCCCGACAATCACTGCCGTGGCGATGAGTTGCGGGTAAAAACGGGCACGCTCTGCAATGCCGCCTGAGATGATGGCTGGAATGGCCGCCGCAAAAGTCAGCAAAAAGAAAAATTTCACCAACTCGTAGCCATTTTTGGCCGCCAGCTGTTCGGCGCCCACAAAAAAGTGGCTGCCATAGGCCACGCTGTAGCCGACGGCGAAGTAGACAACGGTAGAAACGGAGAAATCCACCAGAATTTTCACCAGTGCATTGACCTGGTTCTTTTTGCGCACCGTACCGAGCTCAAGAAATGCAAAGCCGGCGTGCATGGCCAGCACCATGATGCCGCCGAGCAAGATAAATAGTGCGTCTGATCCCTGTTTTAGTGCTTCCACGGGGTGGGCTCCTAGAGTTTTGTTCGTTATTGGTGCGCTTTGGGCGAAAAACCAGAAAACGCACCAAGAATAAGCAAGAAGTGGGCCTTCGCGGTGCATCCAAAAGCCCAAGGCTGCGAACCTACAATACAAAAGTGGCCATGGAGCGTCTTCCGGGCGGAGTTTTTTACTTTGGAAGCATTCCTCGTTTCAACGGGCATCGTTGCCCTGGCCGAAATCGGCGACAAAACCCAGCTGCTGGCGCTTTTGCTAGCGGCGCGCTTCAAAAAACCCTGGCCCATCGTCTTCGGCATTTTGGCGGCCACTGTGGCCAACCATGCCTTGGCCGGCGCGGTTGGTGCCTGGGTGAGCACCCAGATCAGCGCCGGGGTGTTGCGCTGGATTCTGGCGGCATCGTTCCTGGCCATGGCGGTCTGGATGCTGGTGCCCGACAAGCTGGACGACGACAGCGACGCCAAGCCGCCTCGCTGGGGTGTTTTTGCCACCACGCTGCTGATGTTCTTTCTGGCCGAGATGGGCGACAAGACGCAGATCGCCACCGTCATGTTGGCCGCGCGCTTTGACACTTACTTGGCGGTGGTCGCAGGCACCACCTTTGGCATGATGCTGGCCAATGCACCCGTGGTCTGGTTTGGCGAGCGGGTCACGCGATTGCTCCCGCTGGTGGTGGTGCACCGCGTGTCGGCATTGATTTTTGCCGTGCTGGCTGTGCTGGCGATCTGGACACCTTTTTGATGCGCAGCCAAGTTCGGCGGGCACTCAAACAGGGGCGATATACTGCAACACAGCGCCGATTTGCACAGCTTGCGGGCGCTTAAAAAGTACAGCTAAAGACGACGCCCATGAACCCGGAATCGCTTTAGCGAGGCCGGGTTTTTGTTATTTCTGCAGGTGATTTTTTGACCCTCGTCGCCACACCGCTGAGCATGCATTTCGAGGCCGCGCTGCCATTGCGAAGCGGCGCCTCGGTCCGCGCCTACGACTTGAGCTACGAAACCTACGGCACGCTCAACGCCGACAAGTCCAACGCCGTGCTGATTTGCCACGCGCTCAACGCCTCACACCATGTGGCCGGCGTTTACCTTGACGAAGCCGGCCAGCCCCAACCAAAGTCCGAGGGCTGGTGGGACACCATGATCGGCCCCGGCAAGCCGGTCGACACAGACCGGTTTTTTGTGATCGGCGTGAACAATCTAGGCTCCTGTTTCGGCTCGACGGGCCCGATGCAGATCAACCCGGACACCCAGCAAATTTACGGCGCCGATTTTCCGGTGGTCACGGTCGAAGACTGGGTCGATGCACAGGCGCGCCTGCTCGACGCCCTGGGCATTCAGACGCTGGCCGCCGTGATGGGCGGCAGCCTGGGCGGTATGCAGGCCCTGGCCTGGACGCTGCAATACCCCGACCGTGTGCGGCACGCGGTGGTGGTCGCTAGCGCACCCAACCTGAACGCTGAAAACATCGCCTTCAACGAAGTGGCGCGGCGCGCCATCACCACCGACCCCGACTTCCACGACGGCCACTTTTACCGCCACGGCGTACTGCCAAAGCGCGGCCTGCGCATTGCCCGCATGATCGGCCACATCACCTACCTCAGTGATGATGTGATGAATGAAAAATTTGGCAGGGAGTTGGCCCCCACGCTTGTCGCTTCGCGTACTGCGCTGCCCCCCGAGGGGGCGCTGCGCCTGC
>JBIKHX010000271.1:0-3773 GCA_044361945.1 Polaromonas sp.
CTACGCCAGCCAGCCACCGGGCAGCTACTGCGAACTGCGCGTGATGCCGGCCAAATGTGTGTGCAAACTGCCAGACGCGATTTCCTTTGAAACCGGCGCAGCCATGATGCTCAAGGGCCTGACCGTGCAGTACCTGCTCAAAGGCACGCAGCCGCAGGGCGGTCTCAAGCCCGGTGACTTTGTGCTGTTTCATGCCGCTGCCGGCGGCGTGGGTCTGATTGCCTGCCAGTGGGCGCGCGCCATGGGCTTGCAATTGATAGGCACGGCGGGTTCAGACGCCAAATGCGCATTGGCCAAAGAAAACGGCGCCTCCTTCACCATCAATTACGCCAAGGAAGACTTTGTCGCCCGCGTCAAAGAAATCACCGGCGGCTCTGGCGTGAAGGTGGTTTACGACTCGGTGGGCAAGGACACTTTCCTGAAGTCGCTCGACTGCCTGCAGCCCTTTGGTCTGCTTGCTAATTTCGGCAATGCCTCAGGTAAGGTCGAACCGCTGGACCTCGGCCTGCTGGCCGCCAAGGGCTCGCTCTATGTGTCGCGCCCTACGCTGTTCACGCACATCGCCACGCGCGAGCGCACTCAGGTCATGGCCGACGATTTGTTTGGCATGGTCACCAGCGGCAAGGTCAAGATCGCGATTGACCAGACCTTCCCCTTGGCCGATGTGGCTGAAGCTCACCGCTGCCTCGAAGCGCGCAAGACCACGGGCTGCACCATCCTCACGCTGTAAAAACCGGGGATGGATCCCCGCGTTCGCGAGGATGATGGATAAGAGCCGTCATTCCTGCCCCTTCTGTCATTCCTGCGTAGGCAGCAATCCATCTTCCGGCTGTTTTTTCAGCGCGCTCGGCGCACGCGCAGCAGCTCGTCCAAGATCAGACAAGCGGCACCTACAGAGATCGCGCTGTCGGCGATGTTGAAGGCCGGGAAGTGAGTGCCGGCGTAATGAAAGTCTAAAAAATCGACCACGTAACCATGCAGCAGGCGGTCGATCACATTACCTATGGCGCCGCCCAAAATACAGGCTAGAGCGAACGAAAACAATTTTTGTCCCGGGTGCGAGCGCAGCATGTAAACAATAAAAACCGCTGCGCCCACGCCGACGGCGGTGAAGAACCAGCGCTGCCAGCCCGAGGCTGAGGCCAGGAAAGAGAACGCTGCGCCGCTGTTGTGCACGCGCACGATGTTGAAAAAACTGGTGATCAGGGTAGAGTCACCCAGCTGGTAGTAGCCCAGGATCAGCACCTTGGTGAACTGGTCAGCGATCAGCAAAATGAGCGCCAGTCCCAGCCAGGGCAGCATGGCCCCGGTGGATTTAGACAAGTCGCCTTTGGCCATCAGGCAAACCGGCGGACTTCGCCGGAACCAAAAAGGTTACTGATACAGCGGCCGCAGATCGTCGGGTGTGCGGTGTCCTGGCCCACGTCGCCCGGGTAGTGCCAGCAGCGATCGCATTTGGTACTGCTGCTGGTGCTGGATGTCACGTTCAGCGCTGGGGCAGCTTGTAGTTTCAGCACAGAGGTGATGAAGACAAACTTCAGGTCTTCGCCCAGGCTACTGAGTAAGGCGTGATCGCTTTCGTTGACACCCAGCGTGACTTCGGCTTGCAGTGAGGAACCCACCTTGCCGTCGGCGCGAAGCACTTCAATGTCTTTGTTGACGATGTCGCGCAGCTCGCGGATGCGCGTCCATTTGGCCAGCAGGGCGGCATCGGGCGCGCTGAACTCGGCGTAGGTTTCCATGAAGATCGATTCGGACGTACCGAACACGGCCCAGGCTTCTTCAGCGGTGAAACTCAAAAAGGGCGCCATCCAGCGCAGCATGGCGTGCGTGATCTGGTGCAGCGCAGTCTGCGCGCTGCGCCGGGCCAGCGACTTGGGCGCGCTGGTGTAAAGCCGGTCTTTCAAAATATCGAGGTAAAACGAGCCCAGGTCTTCGCTGCAGTAAATCTGCAGCTTGGAGACCACCGGGTGGAATTCGTACACCTCGTAGTGCGCCAGAATATCGGCTTGCAGCTCGGCCGCGCGGCTCAGCGCGTAGCGGTCTATCTCCAGCATCTGCGCCAGCGGCACGCTGTCGGTGGCCGGGTTGAAGTCGCTCACGTTGGCCAGCAAAAAGCGCAGCGTGTTGCGGATGCGGCGGTAGGCGTCCACCACGCGCGCCAGGATCTTGTCGTCAATGCCCAGGTCGCCCGAGTAGTCGGTCGAGGCGCACCACAGGCGAATGATTTCGGCGCCCAGCTTGTCGTTGACTTCCTGCGGCGCCACCACATTGCCTTCGCTCTTGCTCATCTTGCGGCCCTTGCCGTCCACGGTGAAGCCGTGCGTCAGCAGGCCCTTGTAGGGCGCGTGGTCGTACATGGCGCAAGAGCTCAAGAGTGAGGAGTGGAACCAGCCGCGGTGCTGGTCATGGCCTTCGAGGTACAGGTCAGCCGGCCAGGCGGACTGCGCCGCATGGCTGTGGCGCAGCACGTGGTCGTGCGTGGTGCCGGAGTCAAACCAGACGTCCAGGATGTCGGTGCACTTGAGGTAGTCCGGTGCATCGGCGCCGATGATGGATTCGGGTGTGGCCTTACTCCAGGCCTCGATGCCGCCGGCTTGCACCATGGCGGCAGCCTGGTCCATGATCTCCATGGTGCGCGGGTGCAGCTCGCCGGTGGCGGTGTGAATGAAAAAGGGCAGCGGCACGCCCCAGTTGCGCTGGCGGCTGATGCACCAGTCGGGTCGGCCGGCGATCATGTCGCGCAGGCGGGTCTTGCCGTTCTCGGGGTAAAACTGTGTTTCGTCGATGGCCTGAAGTGCCAGCTGCCGCAAGCTATGGCTGGCCTTGTCTTTGGCGAAAACGCCTTCGTTGCCTTTGCTCTCGGCGTCCATGCGGATGAACCACTGCGCAGCCGCGCGGTAGATCACCGGCGTCTTGTGGCGCCAGCAATGCGGGTAGCTGTGGGTGATGTCGTGCGTTGCAAACAGGCGGCCGTGTTCGCGCAGTTTGTCAATCACCAGCGGCGCGGCTTTCCAGATGTTCAGGCCGCCAAAGAAAGGCAGTTCGTCCACATAGCGGCCGTTGCCTTGCACGGGGTTGAGGATGTCGTCATAGGCGATGCCGTTGGCCACGCAGGAGTTAAAGTCTTCCACGCCATAAGCGGGCGATGAATGCACGATGCCGGTGCCGTCGTCAGCGGTGGCGTAGTCGGCCAGAAAGACCGGCGAAAAGCGCTTGTAGCCGTAGACACCGTGCTCGTCGGCCACGTCGTGCAGCGGATGCTTGAACTTGATGAGGCCGAGCTTTTCGCCCAGGGTGGTGGCCAGCACCGTGCCGGTCAGGGCGTAGCGCGCCAGGCATTTTTCGACCAGCACCGAGGCCAGCACCAAGAGGCCGCGCTCGGTCTCGACCAGCGCGTACTCGAGTGCCGGGTTCAGGTTCAGCGCCTGGTTGGCCGGAATGGTCCAGGCCGTGGTGGTCCAGATGACGGCAAAGGCTTCTTTGTCCAAGCTTTTTAGGCCGAAGGCGGCGGCCAGTTTGTCGGGCTCAGCGCAGGAAAAGCCGACGTCCAGCGTCTGTGATTTTTTGTCGGCGTATTCGATCTCAAACTCGGCCAGCGAGGAGCCGCAGTCAAAACACCAGTACACCGGCTTGAGGCCGCGGTAGACAAAGCCGCGCTCCATGATGCGTTTGAGCGCGCGGATTTCATTGGCCTCGTTGCCGAAATCCATGGTGCGGTACGGGTTGTCCCATTCGCCCAGCACGCCCAGGCGCTTGAAGTCGCTCATCTG
>JBIKHX010000024.1:0-12441 GCA_044361945.1 Polaromonas sp.
CCAGCTCAAGCCCCGTCCATTCTGGCCGCTGCACCCGTGCTGCCAGAGCCCGCCGCAGCGCCTTTACCCGTTGCCCCGGTCGAAGCCTCGCCCGGTCAAACCGATGCACAGCCGCAGGTCCAGGCGCAGGCCATACAGGCAGAGCCGCCACCCGTTGTTGCCGCCGCCCAGCCGGAGCCAACTCAGTCGCCGTCAGCCCTCAGCATTCCCAACTCGGTGAGACTCAGCTACAAGATGACCGGCTTGTCGCGCGGACTGAACTACCACGCCAATGGCGAGTTGAATTGGCTGCGCGAAGCTAACCGCTACGAGTCGAGCATGGTGGTCAGCGCGTTTTTGCTGGGCTCGCGCTCCATGACCAGCGTGGGTGAAGTGACTGCTGATGGCCTGGCACCCAAACGTTTTGGCGACAAAGCCCGCAACGAGCTGGCCGCGCACTTTGACGCCGACAAGGGCAAGATCACCTTCAGCGCCAACCGGCCTGAATTGCCCTGGCAGCGCGGTGCGCAAGACCGGCTGAGCGTATTTTTTCAGCTCGCCGGCTTGTTGGCCGGGCAAACTGGCGCTGCCCCCACGGGCACGCGCATTGCGATTTACACAGTGGGCCCGCGCGATGCCGAGACCTGGACCTTCATCGTCGAGAACATGGAAAACCTGAACCTGCCGGTGGGCGAGATCAAAGCCCTTCGACTCACCCGTGAACCCAAGCGCGAGTTCGACCAAAAAATTGAGACCTGGTTTGCGCCGTCCATGTCTTACTGGCCGGTACGCATCAAGATCACGCAGAGCAACGGGGATTTTGTGGACCAGCAACTCTCTGGCAGCAGCGCACCTTGAGCCTTGAATTCACGCCAACAGGCGCCATCTAGTGTCAAAGGATATTTAGTTTATGCACCTGCTCTACGACTCGGATTCTTTTGCAGTGATGCAAATACAAGCCAACGCTGAGAGCGCAGAGGCCAACGCATCGGCGGCGCCGGCGCAGCCGCTCATGGCGCGCAACGGCTTTGAAATCGTGGACAAACGCTCCGGCAAAGAGGTGTACCTCGATGGCTCCTGGGCTGAGTTGTTTCAGCAACGCCTGGACGGCTGGCAGCAAAAAACGCCGACCGAAGAAGAAATTGAAGACATTTTGGAGAGTTACGCAGAACTCGCTCAGATGCCGGTTGTCATGCATTGAGCGTGAGTCATTTGGCTGAACGCAGCCAGAGCCAGCCGCGAAATATGGGCCCTGTGAGCAGCAGCACCGCCGCCACCCGCGTCACATGAAAAGCCGTCACCAGCGGCACACCCAGCTGCAAGACCTTGGCCGTGATCGACATCTCCGCAATGCCGCCCGGCGCAACGCTTAACATGAGCGTGGCCCATGGCAGGCCTGAGACCCAAGATAGCAGCCAGGCAAACCCAGCGCACAGCAAAATCATGGCCACCGTGGTGAAGGCCACCGAGACCATCCAGCGCGGCGCCATTCGAATGAAGCCCGGCGTGAAACGCACCCCCAGCCCGATGGCCAGCACCAGCTGCGCCGCATTCGTCATGGGCTGCGGCAGGGCCGACAGGCTCACACTGTTGGCGGTTAACAGCATGGATACGCCCAGCGCACCCAAAAACCAGGGGTTGGTGCCGCGCAAGCGCAGCAGCAGCCAGCAACCCGCTCCTGTCAGCAGCAGCCACAATGCCAGCCCCGGCCAAGCCACCACGCGCGGCCCCGGTAAACTCATGTCCAGACCGTGCATGCCGCTCCACTGCATGCCGAAAGGAATAATCAGCGACACCATCAAAACGCGCAGACTGTGGGCCGCGGCGATCAGCTCGGTCTGCGCGCCAAAGCGCTCGCCCAAAATCGTCATTTCAGAGGCCCCGCCTATGGGTGATGCAAAGTGCGTGGTCAAGCGCGTCACCCCGGGAATATGCATCAGCCCCGGGCGGGCATGCAGGCTGTACAAAAAGGCGCCGGCCAGAAAGCCCAGCACCAGAGCCCAAAGAATGCCCAGCGAAATCACCCACCACAGGCCCAGCAACATGTCCAGCACCTGCGGCGTGAAATACAAGCCCAGTGCCCCGCCGATCACCCATTGACCCGCGTTGCGCAGAGGTAAGGCGCTGGCCGCGGGGCCGCCGGTCATGGTGAGCAGTGCGGTCGACAAAAGAGGGCCCACCATCCAGGGCACCGGCGTGTTCAAGGCGGCACACAGAAGGGCAGCGGCCACGGCCAGCAAAAGCGTCAACACAATGCGCGTGGCCGGCCTGTTGATGAGGTTTCGGAAAAATCGGACAAAAACAGGTGCAAACATCGCAACAGCCGGCCAGCAGCTCAAAAAAACGGCCACGATCGTCGTCGCCAAAGCATTAGTATCGCCGTATGTTTGACTTTCTTCTGGCACCCCGCAGCGCCCGCCTGCTGTCGGCCACCGCCCTGCTGCTGAGCCTGGGCGCTTGCAATCTGCAGCCCCGTCAGTCTGACGAAGAACGCCTGGCCGCCTGGCTGCCGGCCGACGTGCTGCTGCTCGGCGAGCAACATGACGCCGTCGCTCATCAGCGCGTGCAGCAAGGCCTTGTTGCAACACTTGCAGGGCGCGGCCAACTGGCGGCGCTGGCGCTGGAGATGGCCGACAGCGGCCAAAGCACCGCCGGCCTGCCCGCAGGCGCCAGCGAAGAACAAACCCGCCGCCTGCTGAACTGGAACAACGAGGCCTGGCCCTGGACGGCCTATGGCCCGGTCGTGATGACGGCGGTGCGCGCAGGCGTGCCGGTGCTGGGGGCCAATTTGCCGCGCAGCGACATGCGCGCCAGCATGGCCGACTCGCAGCTTGACAAGCGCCTGCCCGCACCGGCCTTCAAAGCGCAGAAGCAACTCATACGCCAAGGCCATTGCGATCTCTTGCCCGAGGGCCAGATCACACCCATGACGCGCATTCAGATCGCCCGCGACCGCCGCATGGCCGACACGCTGGCCAAGGCCGTGCAACCGGGAAGGGTGGTGGTGCTGATCAGTGGCAGCGTGCATGCCGACAAGCAACTCGGCGTGCCGCTGCACCTGCCGGCCGGCTTGCAAGTCAAAAGTGTGCGCCTGCTGGCCGGCGGGAAAAGCCTGCCGGGCGAGACTTTCGACAGCGTCTGGGGCACCGAAGCCACCCCCGACAAAGACTACTGCGCCGGCCTGCGCGAGCAGTTTGGAAAGCCCGCTACAGGGCAACGCTGAATATGGACTTCAGCCTTCAGGCGTGCTGCTTGATGGCGTCTGCCACCACGTTGACCATGCGGTCTATGTGTTCTTTTTCCACAATGTACGGCGGGCACAGCACAATGTTTTCACCGGCAGGGCGCACCAGCACGCCGTGGTGGAAACAAGTCATGAACACGTCATAAGCGCGCTTGCCCGGCGCGCCGGGGATAGAGGCCATTTCCACCGCGCCGGCCAGCCCCAGGCTGCGAATACCGATCACCGTGGGCAGGCCCTTGAGGCCGCTGTGCAGCGCATCACCCAGCACCGGGCCCATTTGGCCGGCGCGTTCGAACAGCTTGTCTTGCTTGAACAGCTCCAGCGTGGCGATGGCCGCCGCACAGGCCACCGGGTGGCCCGAGTAGGTGTAGCCGTGAAAAAACTCGATGGCGTGCTCAGGGCTGCCGGCGTTGGCGTTCATCATGGTGTCGTAGATACGGTCGCTACAGACCACGCCGCCCAAAGGAATCACGCCGTTGGTCACGCACTTGGCGAAGTTCAGCATGTCGGGCACAACGCCGTAATAGTCGGCGCCGAAGTTGGTGCCCATGCGGCCAAAGCCGGTGATCACCTCGTCAAAAATCAGCAGGATGCCGTGCTTGTCGCAGATCTCGCGCAGGCGCTTCAGGTAGCCCTGCGGCGGCAGGTACCAGCCGGCGCTGCCAGCCACTGGTTCGACGATCACGGCGGCGATATTGCTGGGGTCATGCAGCGGCAGAATGCGGTTTTCGAGTTCGAGCAACAGGTCTTCCTGCCAGACCGGTTCCTGGTTGTGAATGTAGGCATGGTTGACCGGGTCGTGAATGAAGCGCATATGGTCCACCCGCGGCAGCAGCGCCGTGCCGTAGGCCTTGCGGTTGGAAGGAATGCCACCCACGCTCATGCCGCCAAAACCCACGCCGTGGTAGCCGCGCTCGCGGCCTATGAACATGTTGCGGTGGCCTTCGCCGCGCGCGCGGTGGTAAGCCAGCGCCACTTTGAGCGAGGTGTCTGCCGCCTCAGAGCCGGAGTTACAAAACAACACCTTGTTCAAGTCACCGGGCGCCATGCGGGCGATCATCTCGGCGGCTTTGAAGGCCTGGTCATTGCTGGCCTGAAAAGCCGTGGCGTAGTCCAAGGTGTCCAGCTGCTTCTTGATGGCTTCGTTAATGGGTTTGCGGTTGTGGCCCGCACCCACGCACCACAAACTGGAAATGCCGTCGAGCACCTGACGCCCGTCGTGCGTGGTGAAGTGCATGCCGTCGGCCGCCACAAACACGCGCGGGTCTTTGTGAAAGCTGCGGTTCGGCGTGAAGGGCAGCCAGTGATGCGTCATGTTGATGTCTTGCAAGGCCATGGCCGTTCTCCCGATGTATTGAAGGCTGCTTGTGTCGTGGATCATTTTGCACCGATGCCTGTGCCTGCGACAATAGCTTCGTGATGACGCCGTCCTACACCCTGACCCTCTCCTGCCTTGATCGCCCCGGCATTGTTCATGCCGTGTCCGGTTTTTTGTTCGAGCGCGGCGGTAATATTCTGGACGCCGCACAGTACGCCGACGACAAAGACCAGGACGCCACCGGCCTGTTTTTCATGCGGGTCGGCTTTGCCTGTTCGCAGCTGTCTTTTGATGAACTCAAGAGTGCGTTGACCGTCCTGGCCGGCGATTTTGGCATGCACTGGCAACTGCACCCGACCAGCCAGCCCATGCGAACCGTGCTCATGGTCAGCAAGGAGGGCCATTGCCTGAACGATCTGCTGTTTCGCTGGAAATCGGGCCTGCTCAAGCTGGACATCCGCGCCATCATTGGCAACCACCTCGACTTGCAACCGCTGGCAGAGCGCTACAACTTGCCTTTTCACCACATACCGGTGAGCGCTGCCACCAAGGTTCAAGCTGAAGCGCGGCAGTATGAAGTGATCCAGTCTGAAGGCGCCGAGCTGGTGGTGCTGGCGCGTTATATGCAAATTTTGAGCGACGAGATGTGCCGGAACCTGGCCGGCCGCGCCATCAACATTCACCATTCTTTTTTGCCCAGCTTTAAGGGCGCCAAGCCCTACCACCAGGCGCATGCGCGCGGCGTCAAGCTGATAGGCGCAACCGCCCACTACGTCACTTCTGACCTGGACGAAGGCCCGATCATCGAGCAGGACGTGGCACGCGTGGAGCACAGCCGCACCGTGGAAGACCTGACCGCCATGGGCCGCGATACCGAAAGCCAGGTGCTGGCGCGCGCCCTGAAGTGGCACAGCGAACACCGCGTGCTGCTCAACGGCCACAAGACGGTGATCTTTAAATAAGCCATGGCACGCGAGCCTGCCCAAGCAAGTCAAAGCAGCACGCCGAGTGCCTCGGCCAAACGCATACCGCCCATCCAGTGCCTGCTGACTTTTGAAGCGCTGGCCCGGCTGCGCAGCGTCACACAGGCGGCCGAAGAATTGTTTGTCACGCCCAGTGCGGTGAGCCACCGCGTCAAGCAACTCGAGCAGATCATCGGCACCAAACTGTTTGGCCGTGCTGATTTTTCGCTCACCACCGAAGGCAGCGAATACCTGGCGCATGTCCGCGAAGGCCTGGCCACGCTGCAAAAATTTCCGGGCGCAGCCGGCCAAAGCGCCAACCCCGGCAAGCGCAAGCTGCGACTGGCAGTGACGCCTACGTTTTCACGCTCCATCCTGATCCCGCGCCTGCGCCAGTTCACCGAGGCTTATCCCGAAATCGACCTGACGCTGCAAGTGTCCATACCGCTGCTGGATGTGGTGGCTGAAGACGCCGACCTGATGGTGCGCTTTGGCACCGGCCGCTATGCCGATGTCGAGCATGTCTGCCTGATGCAAGACGAGGTGACGCCGCTGGCCTCACCTGCCTACGTGCGCGAACACGGCCCTTTTGACAGCCCCGAAGACCTGGAAGGCCAGGCCCTGCTGCGCTCGCCACTGGAGCCCTGGCGTACCTGGTTTGCCGCCAACCGGCAAGAATGGCCCGAGCCGATCGAAGGCTCGCAGTTCAACGACATCGGCCTCATGTGCGACGCCGCTGCGGCCGGCATGGGCATCGCATTGGTACGCCTCAAACTCGGCGCGCCCTGGCTGGACAACGGCTCATTGGTGCGCCTGTACGAGCGCAATGTGCCCAGCCCGCACGCGCACTACCTGTGCTGGCGCACCGGCATGATGGATCGCTGGGAATGCGCGGCTTTTGCCGAGTGGCTGCGTAAAAGCGTTTTTTAAACGCTTCAACTTATTCGGCCGTGATGTTCTTTTCTGTAGCGATCTTCTTCCAGGCGGCTAGGTCATCCTTGACACGCAACGCCACCTCAGCGGGAGACAGCGGCATAGGCAGTGCACCGTCGGCATCCAGGAGGATGCGCACCTCGGGCAATCGCGCCACGTCGATGATCTCGCGGTTGAGCCGCTGAACCAACGCTGACGGAGTCCCGGCAGGTGCAAAAACAGTTACCCAGATCTCGGCCTCAAACCCGGGGGCTACGCCTTCCATGGGTGGAAGATCCGGAAAAGAAGGGCTGGATCTTTTCGAAGTGACGGCCAGGGCGCGCACGCGTCCTGCCTTGATCTGGGGAGCCAGTGAAGAGTAATTGGAAACCATCATGTTGATCTGCCCGGAGGCAAGATCCAGCAGCGCCGGCGCAGCACCTTTGTAGGGCACGTGCAGCATCTGCACTTTGGCGGCGTCACTGAGCATTTCGCTGCTCATGTGCGCAATCGAGCCCTGACCGGAAGTTCCATACGTAACTGAGCCGGGCTTAGCTTTGGCCGCGGCAATGAACTCTGCGGGCGTCTTGATCGTCGTCGTACCCGAAACCGCCACCAGCATGGGGCCCTGGCCCACCATAGCGACCGGCGCAAAAGCCGTCAACACGTCGTAGGGCGTTGTCTTGGGCATGGTGACTGCTGCCGTCAGCAGGGTCGACGAAGTCAGCAACAGAATCGAGCCGTCCTTGGCACCTTTGGCCACGGCATCCGATCCGATAGCGCCAGAGGCGCCAGGTTTATTTTCAACAATGATCGTGTTACCCAAGCGTTTGGCCAGCGAGGGGGCAATGACTCTGGCAATCACGTCATTGCTGCCGCCTGCGGCAAATGGCACCACCAGACGAATCACCGCCGGCGGCTTGGCGGCGTCTGCCTGCGCCTGGGCGCCGGAGGACAGGGCGAGGATGCTCAATGGAAGCAGGGCCGACGTCAGAAATTTTTTCATGAGATTCACTTTCAAATGAGTCAAAGAGAGGCAACAAAGAAACGTGGCGTTCAGGCCGGAATATCCAGATCCAGCAGCGGAGCGTATTGCTGCGCGCCAAAAATGTCGCCATCGCCGGCGCTGCCGCTGGGTTTGAGCCGGTAAATGGTGAATTTGATCGCCTTGCCCGGGTCGTACTCGACAAAGTCGCTGATGCGCTCAAGTGGAATGCGATAGAGTGCCGCCATCGAAGCAGCGGTGATGGCACCCGAACGCTTGACGCGCTCGTAGACATCAAGCTCGCGAAAGATGATGTCAAAGGTGATCTTGTTCACGCCGGCATTTTTACTGCGGATGGTTTTGGCGAGTTGGTGCAGCTTTTCAGTTTTCATGGGTTTCTCCTGGCTCACGCGCCAACTTCGATCAAGCCGGTCTGGAACAACTCCATCGGGTTGTCCACTTCGAGTGTGTGATTGAGCGTCCAGCGGTAGGCCGCACTGGCCGGCAAGACCTCGTCCAGCGGAAAGGAGACCGAGCCAGCCGTACCTTTGACGTCGGGCAAGCGGGCGTAAAACATTTGCCGCAAGCCGATCATGGTGAGCTCCTCTGCCATTTCATGGGTAGGCGCCACACCCTGCACCATCACGCACAGCTCATGGCCGGGCTGGTCACGCAGCGGTTCCAGATCACCCATGACACCGTCGCGTCCGTAGACGTTGTAGTGCAGCTCGTAACCGGTCTCGCCGAAACGGGCGCGCACCTGCTCGCGGGCCCACTCGATCACCTTGTCCACATTGGCAATGGTGTACGGATCGCGAATGCCGCACAAGCCGACAAAGCGCTCGCCCACTTTGCCGGCACCTTCCAGCTTCACCCGGACCTTGGCATCCGGCAAAAACCTGGAACCGGTCACCCGTGTCGTGCGCTCGTCGAGTTGCTCGTAGTGGCAGTTCGTCATGTCGAGCTTGCCGCCGGCAAAGAACTCTTCAAAGGGGTTGGAGCGCTCGTACATGGCGTGGCCTGAGACCGAGGCGATCGTGCAGCGCTGCGCCGGCAACATGGCCGTCACACGCACGTCGCTTTCGGTGATCTCGCCCATGACGGTCTCCTTGCCGCCGTAGGGTTCGGCGCAAAAAGAAGCGCACTCCAGAACCTTGCCCAGATAGTAGGCCTGGTCGGCATGAAAGCCGTGATGGAGCGCCGGCGCAGCAAACAAAGCCGCATCCGAGCTGCGACCGCCAATGATCACGTCAGCGCCTTGTCGCAACAGTTCGACGAAAGGATGCACGCCGGCCATGGCCACGATGCGGTCCGTGGCGTCGAGTTCGGCCTCAGTCAAATCTGAGTAGCCATCCAGGCCGCTGACCGGACTGCCGCCGCGTATGGCTTTTCGCACACGCTCTTTGGAGACCTCAGAATAAAAATAGCCCAACCGAAAAGACGCCAGCTTATGTTTTTTAGCCAGCTCCTGAATCATGTTCACATACATGTCCACGCGGCTGTTCGAGCCGGTGTCACCTGCCGAGCCGATGATCATGGGCACGCCCAATTTTCTGGAAGCCAGCAGCATGTGCTCCAGGTCCTGACGCTGCCAGGATTGGGGGCTGGTGGAAGTGTCAGAGCCCAGGGGCACCGGACCGACGTCGTCGCTGCCCGAATCGGCCGCAATGTAGTCAGGACGGGCCTGAACGCCCAATTGAAAACTTTCTGGACGTAAAGGTGCAAAGCCAAGGTGGCCGTTAGGACAGATGATCTTCAAGGATTTCATGAGTAGCTTGGGGCTTTTTTCCAGCAGGTTGTAAATGAATTGAATCTTGTCTTGCAGAAACCATACCAAGCGAGGCCACCCGGAAAACACAATAAGAATCAAGCCTCAGGCACATTCGAAGAGTGAAACGGAAATGTTTTCAGAGTGAATTTCACACAAAATGCGTTAAATTCACGCAGACTAACACCCCCTCAAGCCCAGCTTGGCCATCTGATGCCGCAACGCATGCCGACTCAGCCCTAGGCGCTGCGCAGCCATCTGCAGGTTCTGACCGCAAGCAGACATCGCCTCTGAAATTAGCTCACTCTGAAATTTCTGGGTTGCCAGGCGGTAGTCTAGATCCACCTCAGCTAAGACATTTGCATCTGAATTAGCCTGGGATACAGTTCCGTTGCTGCCCGCGGGCAAGACTTGCGCTTCACGCAGAATTCGCTTGGGTAAATGCTCCAGCCGAATGTGCTCGCCGTCTTCAAGCAGGCACAAACGCTCGATCAGGTTTTCAAGTTCACGCACATTCCCTGGCCAGGGGTAGCTCAGAAAAACCTGCTGGACTTCCGCGTCCATATGTCGCAACTTACTGCCATATTCACGGTTATATTTCGCTAGGAAATTGTTTGCCAACAAAAAAATATCGTCGCCGCGCTCGCGCAGTGGAGGGATATTGATGGCAATGACCTGTAATCGATAGTACAGGTCGTCACGGAAGTTTCCAGCCTTGACCTCGCCCAGCAGAATCTTATTGGTAGCGGCAATAAAGCGGACATCGACCTCATCATCGCGGATACCCCCAAGGCGGCGCATCCTTCGGGTGTCAAGGAGGGTCAGTATCTTGGCCTGCATCACCGGTTCAAGCTCCCGTATTTCATCCAGGAAAAAAGTGCCGCCGTGGGCGGTCTCGATCAGTCCTTGCTTTCTGTTCGCCGCACCGGTGAAAGCCCCTTTCTCATGTCCGAAAAGCTCAGACTCCAAAAGCGCAGCCGGAATAGCGGCACAGTTGATGTCCACAAACGCGGCAGCCGAGCGCTGAGATTCCTCATGCACCATGCGAGCGACCAATCCTTTGCCGGTACCGGTTTCACCGTAGATCAGCACCGTACGGGCCTTGCTACGAGCAACACGACTTATGAGCTTGCGCAAGTCCACCATGGACGGGTGCTCGCCAAACAACTCAGCATTGGTCTTCAATGGTTTCATGGTGCGCAAAAATCAAGAGCCAAACCCGCACCTTACCTCAGCGCCGCATTAGAGGATACGCTAGTACCCAGACAGGCTGGCATGCTAGATTCATCTTGCATTCATCATGGTGCGTAACAATGGGAAGATTGGCAAGCCGCCTTCGGCTTGTCCGAAAGCACCCATGAACTTCACCGACCTCGCCGACGATCCGGAAGACAGCCAGCACACCCCGGCCGAGCGCATGGCCGCGGCCACGCGCAGCACCTGGGTCAGCGTTGGCGTTAACCTGGTGCTGACAGTCGTGCAGATCACTATCGGTATTTTTTCAAAATCGCAGGCGCTGATTGCCGACGGCATTCACTCGCTGTCAGACCTGGTGGCCGATTTCGTGGTGCTCTTTGCGGGCCACCACAGCAAGAAAGACGCGGACGAAGAGCACCCCTACGGCCATCACCGCTTTGAGACAGCTGCCTCCATCGTGCTGGGCTTGCTGCTGCTGGCTGTGGGCCTGGGCATGCTGTGGTCGGCATTTTTAAAACTGCAATCGCCCGACACCGTGGCGCAGGTCCACATCGTGGCGCTGTGGGTGGCGGGCGGCGCATTGGTGGCCAAGGAACTGCTGTTCAGGTACATGCTGTCGGTCGCCAAGCGGGTCAAGTCCAGCATGCTGGTGGCCAATGCCTGGCACGCCCGCTCAGACGCGGCGTCTTCTCTGGTGGTGGCCGTGGGCATCATCGGCAGCCTGGCGGGCTACCCCATCCTCGACCCGATTGCCGCCATGGTGGTGGGCCTGATGGTCACCCGGATGGGCTGGGGCTTTACCTGGGACGCTATGCATGACCTGATGGACCGCTCGGTCAATGAAGTCGAGGTGGCCGCCATCCAGACCACCCTGCTCGGCACCCCCGGCGTGATGGGTGTGCATGATGTGCGCACCCGCAAAATGGGCGACATGATCATGGTCGACGCCCACCTGGAGGTCGAGCCTTCTATGAGCATCGAGGCCGGCCATGATATTGCGGTCGAGGCGCGCAACCGCGTGCTGCAGCGCCACCGGGTGCTCGGTCTGATGACCCACCTGGACCCCTACAAGAAGCCCGATCTGGACCACGCCAAGGTCGAAACGCACTGATCCGGGGCCGCGCCGGCGGGTCTACCGCATGCCGCATTCACAAACCCATCGAAATTTCATCATGCAGCGCTTGGCCTGCATGGTTTAAAGTGGGCAATATGAATGCAGCTATTTCCCCAGAACACCAGGCATCGATGGAACGCGCCACACGACAAGCCGAGGTGGTGGCCGCTTTGCAGCAGGTGGTGCCTCAGCACGCTCTGCTGTGGACACCGGAAGACACCACACCCTATGAATGCGACGGCCTGACGGCTTACCGCGAGCGGCCGCTGGTGGTGGTGCTGCCCGAAACCTATGCGCAAGTGCAGGGCGTGCTCAAAGCCTGCCACGCGCTGAATGTGCCCGTGGTGGCGCGCGGCGCGGGCACCGGCCTGTCGGGCGGCGCCATGCCGCACAAGCTGGGCGTGACGCTGTCGCTGGCCAAGTTCAACAAAATTTTGAAGATGGACGCCGCCAGCCGCACGGCCGTGGTGCAAGGCGGTGTGCGCAACCTGGCGATTTCTGAAGCGGCCGCACCGCTGGGCCTTTATTACGCGCCCGACCCGTCCAGCCAGATCGCCTGCACCATAGGCGGCAACGTGGCCGAAAACTCGGGCGGCGTGCACTGCCTTAAGTACGGCCTGACAGTTCACAACGTGCTCAAGGTGCGCGGCTTCACCATCGAGGGCGATGAAGTCGAGTTCGGCAGCGACGCGCTGGATACACCGGGCTACGACCTGCTCAGCGTCATCGTCGGCAGCGAAGGCATGCTGGCCGTGACCACCGAAGTCACCGTCAAGCTGGTGCCCAAGCCGCAACTGGCGCGCTGCATCATGGCCAGCTTTGACGACCTGCGCAAAGCCGGTGACGCCGTGGCGGCGGTGATTGCCGCCGGCATCATTCCGGCCGGTCTGGAGATGATGGACAAGCCCATGACGGCGGCGGTGGAAGACTTTGTGCACGCCGGCTATGACCTGACGGCGGCC
>JBIKHX010000272.1:0-3768 GCA_044361945.1 Polaromonas sp.
AATGACAGATGCAAAGATCGGTGCAACGATGAAAAAAACTTTTTTGGCGCTTGAACGCCGGACCACCGGCTTTTCGATGGTGGTGGCCTGCCTGATGTTGGCCATTGCCTCGGGGCTGGGCATGTTCCAGATCGTCACACGCTTTGTGCTGGAACAACCCGCTGAGTGGACCGAAATCCTGATTCGTCTGAGCCTGATCTGGATGGTGTTCATGGGCATTCCCACGGCCTTCCGTCAAGGCGCCATGGTCAGCGTGGACGTGCTTTACCGCTGGAGCCGGCCCGGCATGCGCCGCCTGCTGGACTGGCTGGCCTGTCTGGCCGCACTGACACTGATTTTTGTGATCATCTGGTGGGGTTGGGACTACGCACAGCGCGGCCGCGTGCAAAGCATGGCCGGACTGGAGTCGCTGTCCATGTTCTGGGGTTATGTCGCCATGCCAATAGGCGGTGTTTTCTGCGTGATCGGCATCATCGCCAACCTGCTGGACCCGCAACGTGAAGAACTGGAAACCGCCACATGAGCGCCGTCATGCTCACCACCATGGTCCTGTGCTTTGCACTGACCATCTCGGTGGCCGTCTCCATTGGTCTGGCTTCGGTGCTCGGCATCCAGGTCAACAACGCCAACATGCTGATCTCCGTCAAGGAGATGTTCAACGCCATCAACAAGTTCCCGTTGGCTGCGATTCCATTTTTCATCCTGGCAGGCAACCTGATGGAGACCGGCGGCATCTCGCGCAGGCTGGTTGAGTTTGCCAAGAGCATCGTCGGCGGCGTGCAGGGCGGTCTGCCGATGACCTGCGTGCTGACCTGCATGATCTTTGCGGCAGTCTCCGGCTCGTCGGTCGCCACCACGTTTGCCGTGGGTGCTATTTTGATTCCGGCGCTGATCAAGCACGGTTACCCGACCAGCTACGCGGCGGCCTTGCAAGCGACCAGCGCCGAACTCGGCGTGATCATTCCACCGTCCATTCCGATGATTTTGTACGGCGTCAGCGCCGAGGTCTCGATTGGCGAGTTGTTCATCGCCGGCGTCGGCCCGGGCATCTTCATCGGTCTGTCGCTGATGGCTTTTGTTTGGGCTTATTGCAAGCTCAAGGGCTGGGGCAAAAACGATGGCGACGGCCGCCTGAGCTTTGGCCGTGCCACCTGGCAGGCCGGCTTGGCGCTGCTGATGCCTGTCATCATTCTGGGCGGCATTTACGGCGGCGTCTTCACGCCCACCGAAGCTGCTGCCGTGGCGGTGTTTTACGCGCTGGTGGTCGGCATGCTGATTTACCGCGAAATCAACCTCGCCAGCCTGATGGTGGTGCTGCGTAAATCGGTGATTTCCAGCGCGGTGATCATGTTCATCATTGCCAACGCGGGGCTGTTTGCCTTTTTGATCACACGCGCCGGCGTGCCGGACGCCATCGGCCGCTGGCTGGAGGCCGTGCTGCAGTCGCCCATGCTGTTCCTGCTGGGTATCAATGCCGCGTTGTTCGTCATCGGCATGTTCATCGAGACCAGTGCCGCCATCATCGTGCTGGCGCCGATTCTGGCGCCGGTGGCCATGCACTTCGGCATTGACCCGGTGCACTTCGGCATGATCATGGTGGTCAACCTGGCTTTGGGCATGATCACGCCGCCCTTTGGTGTGAACCTGTTCGCCGCCTGCACGGTGGCCAAGATCTCGCTGGACCGGATCATCCCGCACCTGCTTCCGTTTGTGCTGGTGATCCTGGCCTGTCTGATGGTGATCACTTACGTGCCGGCACTGTCACTGACACTGCGCGACCTGGTCTACGCCAAATAAAAAGGCCTAAGCCAGCTGGCTACAATTTCGGGGGCTGGTAGTTCACTGCCAGCCCCCGCTTATTTATCGCGCTACTGAACGCCCTGCTTTTTTGACGGAAAGAACCCCATGACCAAGTACACCGAAGACCATGTCTGGGTCGAAGTAGACGGTGACCATGCCCGCATCGGCATCACCGTCCACGCGCAAGAAGCGCTCGGCGATATCGTCTTTGTTGATCTGCCGGCCATCGGCAAGGCCATTGCCCAAAAAGAAACCGCCGGCGTGGTTGAGTCCGTCAAAGCCGCCGCCGACGTTTACATGCCGGTCAGCGGCGAAGTGATCGAAGTCAACGAAGCCCTGCGCGAGGACCCCTCACTGGCCAACACCGACCCGCAAGGCGCGGGCTGGTTCTTCAAGGTCAGGCTGAGCAACGCTGCGCAGCTCGACGGACTGATGGACGACAGCACTTACGCCGCATTCTCCAGCTGACACTTGCGCCAAATCCATTCACAACCCAAGTCACCATGAAAAAAACCCTCACCTTCTGTGCCCTGAGCCTGCTGAGCACCGCCTTGCTGGCCGCCGCCCCCGCTGAAACCCTGCCTTCGGGCGTCAAGGTAACGCACACGGTCGACGGCACCGGTCCCAACCCCAAGGCCTCGGATGCGGTCAAGGTGCATTACCGCGGCACGCTGGCCAACGGCACGGAGTTCGACAGCTCTTACAAGCGCGGCCAGCCCGCCACCTTCCCGCTCAGCCGCGTGGTGCCGTGCTGGACCGAAGGCATGCAAAAAATCAAGGTGGGCGGCAAGGCCACCCTGACCTGCCCGCCGGCCACGGCTTATGGTGATCGCGGCGCCGGCGGCGTGGTGCCACCCAACGCCACGCTGACCTTCGAGGTCGAGCTGCTGGCGATTGAAAAGTAAACCAGCCGTGGGCTCAGTAGCGCTGGCTCAGTAACGCTGGCCCAGCGCCATCAACTCGGGCGTGCCGATCACCGCGTTGAGCTCGTCAAAATTCAACATCTCGCCCTGCATGGGCGCGGTTGTCTGGTGGGCATGCAGGCTGGCGTAGTATTTTTGCAGGGTGAAGGCCACGGCCCTGGCCGTGCCGCCCGGAAAAATAACAATCCTAAAACCCTTGTCGCCCAGCACCGTGGCGCTTTGCACAGGTGTCTTGCCGCCTTCAACCATGTTGGCCAGCAAGGGAATGCGCCCGGCAAAGCGCTCGCAGGCCTGGGTCATCTGCTCGGGGGTGCGCAAGGCTTCAATGAAAAGCGCGTCCACGCCGCAGGCCAGATAAGCCTCGGCACGCTCCATAGCGGCTTCAAAACCTTCAACGGCCAGTGCGTCGGTGCGCGCCAGAATCAAGGTCTCTGAGGATTTGCGGGCGTCGAGTGCGGCGCGCAGTTTGCCGCACATCTCTGTTGTGGGCACCACGGTTTTACCGTCCAGGTGGCCGCAGCGTTTGGGAAAGGTCTGGTCTTCAATTTGCAGCATGGCGGCGCCGGCCTGCTCAAAAGCGCGCACCGTGCGCATGGTGTTGAGTGCGTTGCCGAAGCCGGTGTCGGCGTCGACGATGACAGGAATGTTCACGCGCTCGGTGATGCGAGCCAGGCAGTCAGCCACTTCGGTGGCGGTGGTCAGACCGATGTCGGAGCGGCCCAGCCGCGTGTAGGCAATCGACGCGCCCGAGAGGTAAAGCGCTTCAAAACCGGACTGCTCGGCGATCAAGGCAGTCAGTGGGTCATAGACCCCCGGGGCCAGCAAGACCTGGGGCTGCTGCAGACGTTGTTTCAGTGTGAGGGCCATGGTGTCTCGATTGCAAAATTGATGTAAAAAATAAGCGACAGGACTCAAGCAGTTGGAAGTTGTGCGGCCGCCGTGCCGGCCGCTACCCAGCCGCCGCCCACCGCGCTGAGCAAGCCGTTGCCGGACAGATAACCCCAGACCGCATTGCCCGAGACGCCGCTGGCTGCGCCACCGGCAG
>JBIKHX010000273.1:0-3746 GCA_044361945.1 Polaromonas sp.
TTTCACCGTGATGCTGACTTACCAGCTCAGCGTGAGTTGGTTGCCGCCTGCGATGGCGGGCCTGGCGATCGGCGCGCTTTTTATCTTGCCCTTTGTGCTGTTTTCAGCCACCAGCGGCCAGCTCAGCGACAAGTACGACAAGGCGCGCATGATGCGCCGGGTCAAAAGCCTGGAAGTGCTCATCATGCTGCTGGCCACTGCTGGCCTCTTGGCCAGTGGCCAATGGCTGGACTGGCAAGTACCGCTGCTGCTGGCCTGCACATTTTTGATGGGCTTGCACTCAACGCTGTTCGGCCCGGTCAAGTTTGCTTACCTGCCGCAAGCGCTGCACGAGTCCGAGCTGATGGGCGGCAACGGCATGGTCGAGATGGGCACTTTCGTGGCCATCTTGCTGGGCAATGTGGCCGGCGGTTTGTTGGTGGCTTGGCCCGGGGACGGGCCGGCTTATGTGGCCGCCGCCTGTCTGGCGCTGGCGCTGGCGGGCCGGCTGGCGGCGCAGTTCATTCCTGAGGCGCCGGCCAACGACCCGGCACTCAACATCAACTGGAACCCCTTGAGCGAAACCTGGCGCAATTTGCGGCATGCCAAGGCCGACCCGAAGGTGTTTCTGGCCTTGATCGGGATCAGCTGGATGTGGTTTTTCGGCGCCGTTTTTTTAAGCCAGTTCCCCAGCTTTGCCAAAGAGATTCTGCACGGCGATGCCCAGGTGGCTTCGCTCTTGTTGGTGGTTTTTTCTGTGGGTATTGCCATCGGCTCGCTGCTTTGCGAAGTGCTGGGCCGAAAACAGGTCGAGCTCGGCTTGGTGCCCCTGGGCGCCATGGGCATGACGCTGTTCACAGTCGATCTGTATTTCGCCTCGCGCGCTTTGCCACCGTCCGCGCTGATGGACGCCGCCGCTTTTTTACAGCAGGCAGCACACTGGCGCGTGATGGCCGACCTGGGGCTGCTCAGTTTGTCGGCCGGTCTTTACAGCGTGCCCCTTTACGCGCTGATCCAATTGCGCACCGCGGCATCGCACCGCGCCCGCATCATTGCGGCCAACAACATTCTCAACGCGCTGTTCATGATCGCCAGCGCGCTGCTGGCCGGCGCCATGCTGACTGCGGGGCTGAACATGGCGCAGGTGTTCTTGTGCGTGGGTCTTGGCAACGCGCTGGTGACGCTGTACCTGTTTGTCCAGGACCCCGACTATGGAAAACGCATGAAGGCGCTGCTTTTGCGCTGGACAGTGCGGCCTTAATTAAAGCGAGCACTCCAGCAGGGGAACCCCCGAAAGCCGGCTGGGGCCCGGGCTTGGAGCGCCCTATACTAGCGAAATGAACGAACCAGTACATTCCGCAGCAAAGCGGGGTGCTGCGGTGGCCAAGCGCAAAACCGGGGCACCGGTTGCGCGCACACCGACGCGCACCAATGACCCGGCGCGCACCATGGCCGGCATTCTCGAAGTCGCCACCGCTGAGTTTGCCAACAAGGGGCTGAGCGGCGCGCGCATCGACGAAATTGCAGCGGCCACCCGCACCAGCAAGCGCATGATCTATTACTACTTCGGCAGCAAGGAAGGCTTGTACCTGGCCGTGCTGGAGGAGTCGTACCGGCGCATGCGCAGCATCGAAGCTGATCTGCAACTGAGCGACCTCTCACCGGAAGCGGCTTTGCGCCGCCTGGTGGAATTCACCTTTGACCATCACTTCGGCAACCAGGACTACATCCGTTTGGTCATGTCAGAGAACATGCAGCGCGGCGAGTACCTGGCGCAAAGCAAGATCATCCAGGAGCTCAATGTCACGGCCATTGAGGCCATCCGCCAGTTGTATGACCGCGGCGTGGCTGAGGGCCTGTTTCGCACGGGTCTGGACGCCATCGACATACACGCTTCGATTTCAGCGCTGACGTTTTTCAACGTTTCCAACCAGCACACATTCGGGCTGATCTTCAAGCACGACCCGGCTGCAGAAGCCGCCCGCGCCCTACGGCGCAGCAACATCGTCGAGATGATCGTGCGCTTTGTCAAGCGCTGAGAGCCGGCCACCTTAACCATGACCAACAAGCAAGTTATCAGCGTAGGCGGCGCATGCTGGGACACAGTTTTCCAGATTGAGTGCATGCCCGCTGCGGGCGCCAAGGCGCTGCCGCTAAAGGCTGTGCAGCGGGCTGCCGGCATGGCCGTTAATGCCGCAGTGGCGATGTCCCGTTTGGGCCTGAACGTGCATATGTGGACGCGGATTGGTGATGATGAAACGGGCAAGCAGTTCTTGAAGGAAATGCAGCGCGAGCGGATCAACGCTGAGGGTGTGCGTGTGCTGGCGGGTGTGCAGACATCGTTTTCTTCAATTTTGGTGGACCTGAACGGCGAGCGCACCCTGGTGCCGTTTTTTGATCCTAATATCTCACCGGATGCGTCCTGGCTGCCGCTGGAAAAAGTGGCGCAGGCCGGTGCTGTACTGGTGGACATGCGGTGGATGGCGGGTGCTGTTGCCGCCCTGAAGCAAGCTCGCGCCTGCGGTGTGCCCGGTATTCTGGATGCGGACACGGCGCCCGCGCAGGATCTGCATGCGCTGATACCACTGGCTTCGCATGTGCTGTTTTCCGAGTCGGCGCTCAGCATCGTGGCGCCGGGCATGCGTCCTGAGGCGGCACTGCTTGAAGTGGCTAGGCAAAACACTGCTGATTTGGTTGGCGTGACCTTGGGGCCGCAAGGGGCTTGGGTCTGGACTCGTGAATCGGGACTTGTATTGAAGGTCCCGGCGCCGGTCGTCAAAGCCGTAGACACCCTGGGCGCGGGCGATGTCTGGCATGGCGCTTTCACATGGGGTCTGGTCACGCGCCTGCCCATGCCAGACATTGTGCAGTGGGCCAACCTGGCGGCGGCCATGAAGTGCGAGGTCTTTGGCGGCGTCACCGGCACGCCGACCCTGGCGCAATTGCAATTGCGGGCGGCTGGCGCAGTGGAAACTCAAGGGTTAACACGGATTTTATAAAACTAACTAGTTTGTACATTAGGTGTTGAATTTCAATTCAGGAGGCGTCCGTGCTCGGAAAACTCATTGCTAAATATTGCCAGTTGCTGTCGTGGCTGATGGCTGCCAGCCTGGCCTTGATGGTGGTGCTGGTCTTCACGAACGTGGTGTTGCGCTATGCCTTGAATTCAGGCATTGCGGTTTCGGAAGAGCTGTCGCGCTGGTTGTTTGTCTGGCTGACCTTTTTGGGTGGCATCGTTGCACTCCACGAGCGCGCGCATCTGGGTACCGACATTCTGGTGTCGCGCTTGTCGGCGGGCGGCAAAAAAATCTGCCTGGGCCTGGGACACCTGCTGATGCTCTTTGTGTGCTGGCTCTTGTTCAAGGGTTCGCTGGACCAGGTCAAGATCAACTGGGATGCCACAAGCGCAGCGATGGAAGTGTCCATGGGTATTTTTTATGGCTGCGGCCTGGTGTTTGCCGTGTCGGGTGCGGTGATTTTGCTGCTGGACTTCTGGCGCTTGATCACCGGTCAAATGAGCAGCGATGAGCTGGTGGGCATTCGCGAAAGCGAAGAGCAGCCGCAAAGCAATACGCATTCGGCCTGAGCAGCACCCCGAGGACCATCATGACCATTGCTATTTTTCTGTGTTCCTTGCTGGGCGCGATGGCGCTGGGTATTCCGATTGCTTTTTCATTGCTCTTGTGTGGCGCCGCCTTGATGTGGCACCTGAACATGTTCGACCCGCAGATCCTGGCGCAAAACGTCATCAATGGCGCGGACAGTTT
>JBIKHX010000025.1:0-12324 GCA_044361945.1 Polaromonas sp.
CAGACCCATCTCTTGCAGCACTTCCTTGCAGGTTTCCTGCATGAGCTTGGCGCGCGGGTCGTAGTTTTTGTAAACGCGGTGACCAAAACCCATCAGCTTGACGCTGGAGTTTTTGTCTTTCACTTGTTTGATGAAGTCGCCGATTTTCTCGACGCCGCCGTTCTTCTGGATGTCGCCCAGCATGTTGAGCGCTGCTTCGTTGGCACCGCCGTGGGCCGGGCCCCAGAGGCAGGCCACACCGGCTGCAATGGCGGCAAACGGGTTGGTGCCCGACGAGCCGCACAAGCGCACGGTCGAGGTCGAGGCGTTTTGCTCGTGGTCGGCGTGCAAGATGAAGATGCGGTCCAGCGCGCGCTCGAGCACCGGGTTGACCTTGTACTCTTCGCAGGGGTTGGCAAACATCATGTGCAAAAAATTACCCGAGTAGCTCAGGCTGTTCTTCGGGTACATGAAGGGCTGGCCTATGGTGTATTTGTAGGCCATGGCGACCAGCGTCGGCATCTTGGCGATCAGGCGGATGGCCGAGATTTCGCGGTGTTCCGGGTTGTTGATGTCTGTGCTGTCATGGTAGAAGGCCGACAGGGCACCGACCAGACCGGTCATGATGGCCATCGGGTGTGCGTCACGGCGAAAGCCACGCAGGAAAAACTGCATCTGCTCATGGACCATGGTGTGGTTGGTCACAAGGCTGGAAAAGTCTTTTTTCTGGACGGCGTTGGGCAGGTCGCCGTAGAGCAACAGATGGCAGGTTTCCATGAAGTCGCAGTTGGTGGCGAGTTGCTCGATGGGGTAACCCCGGTACATCAACTCGCCCTTGTCGCCGTCAATGTAGGTGATGGCTGACTGCGTGGCTGCTGTGGACAAAAATCCCGGGTCATAGGTGAACATGCCGGTTTGGGCGTAGAGCTTGCGGATGTCCACCACATCAGGACCCACGGAGCCGAGGTAAACCGGCAAGTCAATGCTGGGCGTGCCGTTGCTGAATGAGAGAGTGGCTTTGTTGTCTGCGAGTTTCATTTTTACTTCCTTTGAATAGGGATCAGGGCGCTGCGTCCGCCAGCTCAATGCGAAACTATAAACAGCGCCAGCACTTCGCGGGCCTCAGGCGTAGAAGCTGATTGTGCTTCCAGTTCATGGGGCTGCTTACGCTGCAAAAAGAGGTCCATCAGGTCATTATCCGAAAGGTCCATTAGATCATCCAGGCCTTGGGCTTGCCTGACAGTCAGGGTTTTGTCGTAGCGATTGAAAAACCGCTCTATGAATAAGTCGTTTTCCAGCAGGCCGCGCCGGCAGCGCCAGCGCAGCTTGCTCAAAGCCCGCTCGTCCAGCAAGGGCGAGCTCAAAGCCGCATCAGCGTCTGGCAGGGCAGGGGGCACGGTGCTTGGGGCTGGATGGTTGAATTGATCAGCGAGCGGCTTAGACCGTGCGCATCACCATCATTTCTTTGATCTTGCCAATCGCCTTGGTCGGGTTCAGACCCTTGGGGCAGACATCGACGCAGTTCATGATGGTGTGGCAGCGGAACAGGCGGTACGGGTCTTCGAGGTTGTCCAGGCGGGCGGCGGTGTCTTCGTCGCGGCTGTCGGCGATGAAGCGGTAAGCCTGCAACAGGCCGGCCGGGCCGACGAACTTGTCCGGGTTCCACCAGAAGCTCGGGCAGCTGGTTGAGCAGCTGGCGCACAAGATGCACTCGTACAAGCCGTTGAGCTCGTCGCGCTCTTCAGGGCTTTGCAGACGCTCTTTTTCAGGGGGTACGTTGTCATTGACCAGATAGGGCTTGATCGAGTTGTACTGCTTGAAAAACTGGGTCATGTCGACGATCAAATCGCGCACCACTGGCAGGCCGGGCAGCGGCTTGAGCACGATGGTGCCCTTGAGCGTGCGCATATTGGTCAGGCAGGCCAGGCCGTTTTTACCATTGATGTTCATGGCGTCTGAGCCGCATACGCCTTCGCGGCAGGAGCGGCGGAATGTGATGGAAGGGTCTTGCGCCTTGAGCTTCATCAGGGCGTCGAGCAGCATGCGCTCGCTGCCGTCGAGTTCTACCTCGATGGTCTGCATGTAGGGCTTGGCGTCCTGGTCCGGGTCGTAGCGGTAGATCTGGAATGTGCGTTTGGTCATGTTATTCCCGCTTGTCGTGGGTTAGAAGCTGCGAACTGTCAGAGGGATCGAATCCACCGTCAGCGGTTTCATCTGGACGGGCTTGTAGGACAGGCGGTTGCCTTGGCTGTGCCACAGCGTGTGCTTGTGCCAGTCGGTGTCGTTGCGGCCGTTCGGGTGCTCAGCGGTGTCGCCGTAGTCGTCGACCGAGTGCGCGCCGCGGCTTTCGTGGCGGGCGGCGGCCGACACGATGGTCGCTTCGGCCGCTTCGATCAGGTTCTCGACTTCCAGCGCCTCAATGCGGGCGGTGTTGAAGATTTTCGATTTGTCTTTCAGGCCGATTTTCTTGACGCGCTCGCGCAGGGCCGCGATCTTGCGCACGCCTTCGTCCATGATGGCCTGCGTGCGGAAAACGCCGGCGTGCTGTTGCATGGCGGCACGGATGTCGTTGGCGACGTCTTGCGCGTACTCGCCTTCGCTGGCGTTGTCCAGGCGGGCGATGCGGGCCAGGGTGGCGTCAGCCGCGTCAGCCGGCAGGCTCTTGTGCGTGGTGGTCTTGTTGAATTCGACGATGTGGTTACCGGCAGCGCGGCCGAACACCAGCAGGTCAAGCAGCGAGTTGGTGCCCAGGCGGTTGGCGCCGTGCACGCTGACGCAAGAGCATTCGCCCACGGCGTACAGGCCATTGACCACTTCGCTTTGATTGGCCGCGTTTTGCGTGACCACCTGGCCGTGGATGTTGGTCGGAATGCCGCCCATCTGGTAGTGAATGGTCGGCACCACAGGGATCGGCTCACGGGTGATGTCCACGTTGGCAAAGTTGTGACCAATCTCCAACACCGAAGGCAGACGCTTCATGATGGTTTCAGCGCCCAAGTGCGTCATGTCAAGGTTGATGTAGTCCTTGTTGGGACCGCAGCCGCGGCCTTCTTTGATTTCCTGGTCCATGCAGCGTGAGACGTAGTCGCGCGGGGCCAGGTCTTTGTAGGCCGGGGCGTAGCGCTCCATGAAACGCTCGCCGTTGCTGTTGCGCAAAATGGCGCCTTCGCCGCGGCAGCCTTCGGTCAGCAACACGCCGGCGCCATGCACGCCGGTGGGGTGGAACTGCCAGAACTCCATGTCTTCAAGCGGGATGCCGGCACGTGCCGCCATGCCCAGGCCGTCACCGGTATTGATGAAGGCATTGGTCGAGGCCGCAAAAATCCGGCCCGCACCGCCGGTGGCCAGCAGCGTGGTCTTAGCTTCAAAAATATGCACGTCGCCGCTTTCCATCTCGATGGCGGTCACGCCAACCACGTCGCCATTGGCGTCCCGGATCAGGTCCATGGCCAGCCACTCCACAAAGAAGCTGGTTTTTTCTTTGACGTTTTGCTGGTACAGCGTGTGAAGCATGGCGTGGCCGGTACGGTCAGCGGCGGCGCAGGCGCGCTGCACGGCTTTTTCGCCGTAGTTGGCGGTGTGGCCGCCAAACGGACGCTGGTAAATCGTGCCGTCAGGGTTGCGGTCGAAGGGCATGCCCATGTGTTCGAGGTCATAGACGACCTTGGGCGCTTCGCGACACATGTATTCAATGGCGTCCTGGTCGCCGAGCCAGTCGGAGCCCTTCACGGTGTCATAGAAATGGTAGTGCCAGTTGTCTTCAGACATGTTGCCCAGCGAGGCGCCAATGCCGCCCTGGGCTGCCACGGTGTGCGAGCGGGTCGGAAATACTTTGGAAAGTACGGCCACGTTCAGGCCGGCGCGTGCCAGTTGCAAAGAGGCACGCATTCCTGAGCCACCGGCCCCTACGATAACGACGTCAAATTTACGCTTTGGAATTTTGGAAGAGAGAGTCATGATTTTCTTAGAAGCGCCACAAAACTTGAACGGCCCAACCGGAACATGCCACGAGCCAAACAATCGTAAATACCTGGAGTGACAAGCGAACGGCCACGGGTTTGACGTAGTCCATGAAGACGTCGCGCATGCCAACCCAAACGTGCCAGAGCAGACACAAGATGACCGCAAAGGTCAGCGTTTTCATGGCTTGCGAGGCAAAGATGCCGGACCACTTGTCGTAGCCGATAGGGCCTTTGCTCAGCAGCAACTGCGCCAGTAACACGATGGTGAAAATCGCCATGACCGCGGCCGTGACGCGCTGGCTGAGCCAGTCACGCAGACCGTAATGGGCACCGACAACGATGCGCTTGGAACCGTAATTGACAGACATGCTTGGTGTTCCTGAAAGGCTGGATTAGTAAAGACCGAAGAGTTTGGCGCCAAGCAAGACCGTGAGGGTCAGGCTGATGGTCAGCACCACCTTGGCAGAGCTTTTGCCGAACTGCAACTCAACGGCTTTGTGGCTGATGTCCATCCACAGGTGACGCAGACCTGCGGTGAAGTGGTGCAAATAAGCCCAGATCAAACCCAGCGCGACCAGCTTCCAGATAAAGCCCGGCAAGCCCAGCATGCCCACGCTGAAGGCGTTGGTGAAACGGGTAAAGGAGATTTCGGAAGAAATCGAGGTGTCAAACATCCAGATGATGAAGGGCATGAGCGCAAACATCATGACGCCGCTGACCCGGTGCAAGATGGAAACCCAACCGGCTGCCGGCAGTCTGTAAGACGGAAGGTCGGTGAAAGCGTTGATATTTCTGAACTCGGGCCGTTGCTTGGCTGGTGTTGTCGCTGTTTCGGACATGCGCTGCTTTCTGTGTGAGTTTGAGTAACAGGTTCGTAACCAAGACCTGCTCAACATTAAATTCTATTGCAATGCAGCATGAATTTTGCGCTGTCTTGACGCAGATCGTTTGTTTTTGCAAATAATGATGCTAGCTATAGGGGATTTATCACTTTGGCAACTCAGAGTTGTCCGCAAGCTGACTCGGGGATTACAAGGCGTCGAGGTTTTTCAGCATGGCGGCCGCGCTGTCCCGTATCGCCTGGCGTTCATTGGGCTCGATACGCTGCAGGTTCTTGACCATCAGTGCCGTGCGCGGGTTACCGCTAAAGCTGGTTTCATGACTGTCCAGGAAGTTCCAGTACAGCACGGTCATGGGGCAGGCCTGCGGCCCGCTGCGTGTTTCGGGCTTGTAGCTGCAGTCGCCACAGTAGTTGCTCATGCGTTTGACATAAGCACCGCTGGCCACGTAGGGTTTTGAGGTGAAGCGCCCGCCATTGGCAAACAATGCCATGCCGGCGGTGTTGGGCAGCTCAACCCACTCGACGGCGTCCACGTAGACCGCCAGGTACCAGTCACACAGTTGCTGAGGCGTGATTTCCGCGGTGACGCCGAACATGCCGGTGACCATCAGGCGCTGGATATGGTGTGAGTAACCGTTGGTCAGGGTCTGGCTGATGCACTGGCGCATGCAGTTCATCTTTGTCTCGCCCGTCCAGTACCAGGCGGGCAAAGGATTCTTATGGCCGTAGTGGTTGGCTTCTTTGAGGCCCGGCATGTCCAGAAAATAAACCCCGCGAATGAACTCTCGCCAGCCCAGCACCTGCCGGATAAAGTCTTCAACGCTGGCCAGCGGCAGACCGCGCTGGTGCAAAGCCGCTTCGGCAGCGTGAATCACTTCAAGCGGATGCAGCAGCTTGAGATTGAGCGAGCTCGACAGCAGCGCGTGCCAGCCGAAGTCCAGCCCGGTCCACATGGCGTCCTGGTGCGCGCCAAACAGCGGCAACCGGTACTCGATGAAATCAGCCAGCGCCAGCAGGGCCTGCTCGCGGGTCACCGGCCAGTTGAAGCGGCTCAGCTCGCCCGGGTGGTCTGCAAAGCGTTCTGCCACCAGGTGCAGTACCTGGCGCGTGATGTCGTCTTGCTCAAAGACAAGCGGTTTGGGCAGGTCCTTCGGGCCGGCCTTGCCAAAGCCTTTGCGGTTGTCTGCGTCAAAGTTCCATTGCCCGCCCAGGGGCTGGTCGCCGTCCATCAACACCTTGTATTGCTGGCGTATCTTGCGGTAGAAAAATTCCATGCGCAGGCTGGCCGACTGGCCGGCCCATTGGCGAAACGCCGGCAGACTGCATAAAAAATGTTTGTCCTCGCGCCACTCCAGCGGGGTGCGCTGGCCCTGGTCGAGCTTGCAGGTTTTTTCTATCAGTGAGCGTACGCGCAGGTCGCCAGGCTCCACGCCGATCACGCGTTCCGGTTGCAAAGCCAGCAGCGCGGCGCTCAGGCCGGTGGCCAGCGTCTGGTCGCCCTCGTGCTCCAGTGCGCGGTAGTGCACTGTGATTCCGCGTTGCCGGAGCTTTTCGGCAAAGTGCCGCATGGCTGACAGGAACAGCGCGGTGCGTGCTTTGTGCGACCAGACGTGGGTGGATTCTTCGAAGGCCTCGATCATCAGCACCGCATCGCGCGCGGTATCCAGCCCGTCGAACAGCGAAGAGTCCATGTCGAGCTGATCGCCCAAAACAAGTAAGAGATGGCGGCAGGGTGATTTCATGGGGGGCTAAGGGGTGTCGTTGGCGTGATGTTGTTACCGCTTTTTCGGGCGCGGCAGGCGTCAGAGCAGTATTTCACGTCGGCCCAGTTTTTAGCCCAGCTTTTGCGCCAGACCATATCGCGCCCGCAAACCAAGCAGGGCTTGCTGGGCAGCGCGGCCTTGTTGCCTTTGAAGCCTTTTGACGTCGCCATGCCTTAGCTCAGGCTGTTGCGGTAGTGATGGGTGTCGGTGCGGTACAGGCCACGCCGCAATTCCATGGGCAGGTCGTTGTAAGTGAAGGCTGTACGCTCTACGCTTAACAGCGGCTCGCCTGCTTTGATGCTGAGCAGTTCGCAGGTCGGCTCGCTGGCCGCCAGGGCCCGGATTTTTTCTTCAGCCCGCACCATGCGCACGCCGAATTCGGTTTCAAACAGGGCGTACATGGGGCCGCGGTAGCTGTCCAGTCGCTCGGCTGTCAAACCTTTGAAGGGGGCGGCCGGCAGCCAAAGGTCTTCCAAAATGGTGGGTACCTGCTGGAAGGACAAGACCCGACGCACATGCAAGACCGCATCGCCGCTGCGCAAGCCCAGTGCGCGCGCAATGTCGGCTGGCGCACGCAGGCGTTTGCATTCAATGAAGCGCCGCTGTGCAGGGCCTTCGCTGCTGGCATCGCCGGTGTCCGGCAAGAGTCGTAAAAAACGGTACTGCACTTGCTGCTCGGCGTGGGTGGCGACAAAAGTGCCTTTGCCCTGGCGGCGCACCACCAGGTTTTCGGCGGCCAGCTCGTCAATCGCTTTGCGCACCGTGCCCTGGCTGACGCGAAAGCGCGCGGCCAGGTCCATCTCGCTGGGGATCACGTCCCCCGGCTTCCACTCGCCATCTTGCAGGCTTTGCAGGATCAGTACTTTGATTTGTTGGTAGAGCGGACTGAAGGCCGGGGTGCCGCCTGGGCCAGCTTCTTGAATGGAAGTCATGATGTCGGGCTGTGGGGTCGATCAGGTCTGCACATGGATGAAAAGTAGTGCGAATGTTATCTTATATAAGACATAAGACAAATTGACCCTTGGGGGTTTTCCTGCGTAAAATGTTGGGCTGAGCCTAGCGCAAGTTCCCAACTGCGCGTCAACTGATCAACAACCTTCCTGGAGTTTCGTCATGAGCAAAAAACCCGTCCGTGTTGCCGTCACTGGTGCCGCCGGTCAAATTGGTTACGCCCTGTTGTTCCGCATCGCCTCCGGCGAAATGCTGGGCAAGGACCAGCCTGTTATTTTGCAATTGCTCGAAGTGCCTGCTGAAGGCCCGCAAAAGGCGCTCAAGGGCGTCATGATGGAACTCGAAGACTGTGCTTTCCCGCTCTTGGTGGGCATGGAAGCCCACGGCGACCCGATGACCGCCTTCAAAGACACCGACTACGCCTTGCTGGTGGGTTCTATGCCGCGCAAAGCCGGTATGGAGCGCGCTGAGTTGCTGGCCATCAACGGTCAGATTTTCACCGCCCAGGGCAAGGCCCTGAATGCTGTCGCCAGCCGCAATGTCAAGGTGTTGGTGGTCGGTAACCCGGCCAATACCAACGCCTACATCGCCATGAAAAGCGCGCCGGACCTGCCGCGCAAGAACTTCACCGCCATGCTGCGCTTGGACCACAACCGTGCTTTGTCGCAAATTGCGGCCAAGACCGGCACGCAGGTCGCCGACATCGAAAAGCTCACCGTCTGGGGCAACCACTCGCCCACCATGTACGCTGATTACCGCTTTGCCACTGTGGGCGGCAAAAAGGTCAAAGACCTGATCAACGACCAGGTCTGGAATGCCACCGTGTTCCTGCCCACCGTCGGCAAGCGCGGTGCTGCCATCATTGAAGCGCGTGGCTTGTCTTCTGCCGCATCGGCCGCCAATGCCGCCATCGACCACATGCGCGATTGGGCCCTGGGCTCCAAAGGCAAATGGGTCACCATGGGCATTCCTTCAGACGGCCAGTACGGCATTCCCAAAGACACCATGTTCGGCTTTCCCGTCACCACCGAAGGCGGCGAATACAAGCTGGTCGAAGGCCTCGAGATTGACGCTTTCAGCCAGGAGTGCATCAACAAGACGCTCAAAGAACTGCAAGACGAGCAAGCCGGCGTCGCTCACCTGCTGTAAGGGCTGCAAGCCGCCCGCCGCGGCTTGCACCGCACACCATGCAACACCCGCGAGACGTTCTCCTCGGCGCTCAGGCCGCTGCCGGCGTTTTGCCGGTGTGCGACCACTACAGCGGCGTCGAGCCGCGCATGCGCAAAAGCCTGCAGCTGCAGGCCGAGATGAGCCAGGAGTTCGGCGCTTGCGTGTTTGACGTCACACTGGACTGCGAAGACGGTGCCCCTGTTGGTGGCGAGGCTGATCACGCCGCGCTGGTGGTTTCTTTGCTGCTGTCTGCAGCCCCTGGTGCCCGCGTGGCAGCGCGTATTCATCCGATTGACCACCCTGTCTTTGAGGCGGACATTGCCACCATCGTCGGGCAGGCGGGTCACCGGCTGAGCCACCTGATGATTCCCAAGGTCGAATCTGCTGCGGATGTTCAGCGCGTTGTCAAAGCTCTGGCGGATGTGGGTTCGGCGGCGGCTGCTGCTTTGCCGCTGCACGTGCTGATCGAGTCGCCGCTGGCGGTTCACAACGCTTTTGAGATTGCCAGCCAGCCGCGCGTGCAGTCCCTGAGCTTCGGGCTGATGGATTTTGTTTCCAGCCACAACGGCGCCATACCGGCTGAGGCCATGGGCAGCAGCGGCCAGTTCAGCCACCCGCTGGTGCTGCGCGCCAAGCTCGCGATTGCTTCGGCCTGCCATGCGCATGGCAAAGTGCCTTCGCATTGCGTGGTGACCGAATTCAGCGACGCTGCCGCCATGCAAAGTGCCGCGCTGCGCGCCAGCCGGGAGTTCGGCTACACCCGCATGTGGAGCATTCACCCCAGCCAGATCCGCCCGATTCTGGCGGCCTTGGCGCCCCAGGCCGATGAGCTGGCGTTTGCTGCAGAGTTGATCGTTGAGGCCGACCGGGCGCAATGGGCCCCCATCAGTTTTCAGGGCAAGCTGCACGACCGTGCCAGCTACCGTTATTTTTGGCAGTTGTTGAGCGTGGCCACCAAACCGGCGCCATCCTGCCTGAGGCGGTCCAAGGGTATTTCCTCAGACACGCTGCGGCGGGCTGAGAGCAAGCTGGCTTGCATGAACTTCATCTACATCACCCCCCTTATGCTGGCTTGCTGGGGCTTGGCCTTTGACGTTTCGGCCCAGACCGCCGGGGCAAACACCTCTAAGCCGGCTGCCAAGCCAGCCAAACAGCGCAAAGCTGCGCCTGCGAACAGCGTCAGCCGTACTGAAATCCGCAGCACCGCCACTCAGATGGCGGCCGGTATTGCGGCAGCTGAAGCCTTACTCGAGCCGGCTGAGCTGGCGATTGCCGAGAATGTGCACACGGGCGTGATGCCTTGCGAGATGGGGACTTCAGTCACTTTGGCCAGCGACCCGGCGGCCCCCGGCTACTTCAATATGCATGGTAAAAATTTCCGTTTTCGCATGGTTCCTGTGACGACGGCCACCGGAGCGATTCGCCTGGAAGACCGCCAAGCCGGTGCGGTGTGGCTGCAGCTGCCCAACAAGTCGATGCTGATGAATCAGAAAATCGGCCAACGCATGGCCGACGGCTGCATGAGCCAATTGCAGCTTGTGGTGGCCCAGGCCATGAAAGACGCGCCGCCACCGGACTTGCTTGGCCCGCCTGCGGCTGGGTCTGTGACTACAACCCGCCCTTGAATATTTTTTAACGAAGTTTCCAACCCCTCTTTTTGTACACCAGGAGAAAAATAGTGTCTGAGTTCTTGACTGCTTACCGCGCCCATGTAGCCGAACGTTCCGCTCAGGGTATCCCGCCAGTGCCTTTGTCTGCTCAGCAAACTGCTGAGGTCATTGATCTGCTGAAAAATCCGCCCAAGGGCGAAGAAAAAACGCTGGTCGATCTCATCACTTACCGCGTCCCTGCGGGTGTGGATGATGCGGCCAAAGTCAAGGCCAGTTACCTGGCGGCTGTAGCGCACGGCACTGAAAAGTGCGCGCTCATCAGCCGTCAGCAAGCCACGCATCTGCTGGGCACCATGCTGGGTGGCTACAACATCAGCCCCATGATTGATTTGCTCGGCGATGCAGACGCCGCAGTGGCCCAAGAGGCTGCCAAAGGACTGAAGTTCACCTTGCTGATGTTTGACCAGTTTCATGACGTGCACGAAAAGGCCGAACAGGGCAATGCGCACGCCAAGTCTGTGTTGCAAAGTTGGGCTGACGCGGAGTGGTTCACCTCACGCCCTGAAGTGCCAAAGTCGATTCAATTGACCGTGTTCAAGTGCGCCGGCGAGATCAACACCGACGACCTGTCCCCGGCGCCTGACGCCTGGAGCCGCCCCGACATTCCGCTGCATGCCATTGCCATGCACAAAAATGCCCGTCCCGGCATCACCCCTGAAGAAGACGGCAAGCGCGGCCCGGTCAAGTTCATTGAAGAGCTCAAGGCCAAGGGTCATCTGGTGGCTTATGTCGGCGACGTGGTCGGCACCGGCTCTTCACGCAAGTCTGCCACCAACTCGGTGCTGTGGTGGACCGGCGAAGACATTCCCTTTGTGCCCAACAAGCGTTTTGGCGGCGTCTGCCTGGGCGGCAAGATCGCCCCGATTTTCTACAACACCATGGAAGACTCGGGCGCGTTGCCGATCGAGTTGGACGTGAGCCAGATGGGCATGGGCGACGTGCTTGAGCTGCGTCCTTACGATGGCAAAGCCCTCAAGGGCGGCAAAGTGATCGCCGAATTCACACTCAAAAGTGAAGTCTTGTTTGACGAAGTGCGCGCCGGCGGCCGCATTCCATTGATCGTCGGACGTGGACTGACGGCCAAGGCGCGGGCTGCGCTGGGCCTGCCAGCTTCGACCGTTTTCCGCTTGCCGCAAGCCCCGGTGGACAGCGGCCGTGGTTACACGCTGGCGCAAAAAATGGTCGGCCGTGCGGTTGGTTTGCCGGAAGGCAAGGGCGTTCGTCCCGGCACGTATTGCGAGCCGAAGATGACGTCGGTCGGCACACAAGACACCACCGGCCCGATGACCCGCGACGAGCTCAAAGACCTGGCCTGCCTGGGTTTCAGCTCCGACCTCGTCATGCAATCGTTTTGCCACACCGCCGCTTACCCCAAGCCGGTCGATGTGAAGATGCACCACGAGTTGCCGGCGTTCATCACCACGCGCGGCGGCATTTCGCTGCGCCCCGGCGACGGCATTATTCACAGCTGGCTTAACCGCATGCTGCTGCCTGACACCGTCGGCACCGGCGGTGACAGCCATACGCGCTTCCCGATCGGCATCAGCTTTCCGGCCGGCTCCGGCCTGGTGGCTTTCGGTGCCGCGACTGGCGTGATGCCACTGGACATGCCAGAGAGCGTGCTGGTTCGCTTCAAAGGCAAAATGCAGCCCGGCGTCACGCTGCGTGACCTGGTCAGTGCCATTCCGCTGTACGCCATCAAGGCTGGTTTGCTGACGGTGGCCAAGCAGGGCAAGGTCAATGTGTTCTCGGGTCGTATTCTGGAAATCGAAGGCTTGCCTGATCTCAAGGTTGAGCAGGCCTTTGAGTTGAGCGACGCTTCGGCCGAGCGCAGCGCCGGTGGTTGCACAGTTCACCTGAACAAAGAGCCAATCATTGAGTACATCAAAAGCAACATCACCATGCTCAAGTGGATGATTGCCACCGGTTACTCGGACGTGCGCACCATCAAACGCCGCATCGCCGCCATGGAGGCCTGGCTGGCCAAT
>JBIKHX010000274.1:0-3733 GCA_044361945.1 Polaromonas sp.
TCCAGCCCGGGCAAGGTGGCCACAGAGGCCTCGATCAGCGCTTCGGGCAGCACCAGTTGCTCGCCATACAGGTGGTTAAAGCTCTGGGCAATGTCGCGCGCCATTTCAATGTGCTGGATCTGGTCGCGCCCCACCGGCACCTGGTGCGCCTTGAACATCAAAATATCCGCCGCCATCAGCACCGGGTACATGAAGAGGCCGGCAGTCACGTCGGCGTCCGGGTCCTGGCCGGCAGCGGTGTTTTTATCGACCGAGGCCTTGTAGGCGTGGGCGCGGTTGAGCAAGCCTTTGCCGGTCACGCAGGTCAGCAGCCAGGTCAGCTCGGGGATTTCAGGAATGTCGGACTGACGGTAAAAGGTCACGCGTTCCGGGTCCAGACCGGCGGCCAGCCAGGTGGCGGCAATCTCCAGCGTGGACTGCTGTATGCGCTCAGGCTCGCCCACTTTGATCAGCGCGTGGTAGTCGGCCAGAAAATAAAAGCTCTGCACGCCGGGCGCCAGACTGGCGCGCACTGCCGGGCGCACGGCGCCCACATAGTTGCCCAGATGGGGGGTGCCCGAAGTGGTGATGCCGGTCAGTACGCGCAATTCGCTCATGAGAGTTCAGGGGTGTGAAAAATAATCAGGTTGAGAAGCTGCGCTGCAGCTTACAGCAGCATGGCCAGCGGAGACAAAAGCGTTTTCAATGCGCTGAAGGTCAGGCCCATCAGCGGGCTCATCCACAGGGTGCTGACCACGCCGGTCAGCACCAGCGCCATCACAATGAAAAAGCCCCAGGGCTCGACACGCGACACCAGCTGCGCCTGCCGCCAGGGCAGCAGGCCCACCAGAATGCGCCCACCGTCCAGCGGCGGCAGCGGAAACAGGTTAAAGACAAACATCACCACGTTCACCAGCATGCCGGCGCGGCACATCTCCAGCACAAAACGCTCGGTCACCCCGGCGCCATTGGCCAAGTACAGCAACACGCCCCACATCAGCGCTTGTATAAAGTTGGCGCCCGGGCCTGCCAACGCCACCCAGATCATGTGTTGTTTGGGCTTGCGCAAGTTGCCAAACCTGACCGGCACCGGCTTGGCGTAACCAAACAAAAAGGTGCCTGCCGTCGCCACATACAGCAGCACCGGCATGAGGATGGTGCCCACCAGGTCAATGTGCTTGATCGGGTTGAGCGTGACACGCCCCAGCACCCAGGCCGTGTTGTCGCCAAAGTAGCGGGCCACGTAGCCGTGCGCTGCTTCATGCACCGTGATGGCAAAAATCACCGGCAGGGCGTAAATGGCAATCGTTTGAATCAGGTTGTTGAAGTCCATGGCCGGATTGTCTCAGACGCAAGCGCTTGAGCCCGCCTCACAGCCCCAGCACAGCCGCGTCCCCGCGGCCCTGGCGCAGCACAAGGGCATCACCGCCCGTGCCCATGGCCGTCAGGTCAATCACTGTGGTGGCTTGCATGGGGCAGGCGCCCGCATCGATCACCGCCGCCAGTTCATGCTCGAACAGCCGGCGTATGTCTTGCGCGTCATTGAGCGCTTCGGTCTCGCCTGGCGGTATCAAGGTGGTGGCCAGCAGGGGCGCGCCGTGCAGTGCCAGCAGCGCCTGCAAGGTTTTGTGCGCAGGCACCCGCAGGCCAATCGTCTTGCGCGAAGGGTGGCTCAGACGGCGCGGCACTTCTTTGCTGGCTTCCAGAATGAAGGTGTACGGCCCCGGTGTGGCCGCCTTGAGCAGCCTGAACTGCTTGTTGTCAACACGCGCATAGTTGGCCAGCTCGCTCAGGTCGCGGCACAGCAGCGTCAGCGGGTGCTTATCGTCCACACCGCGAATGCGGCGCAGGTTGTCGGCCGCCGCCTTGTCGTCTAAGTGGCAGACCAGCGCGTAGCTCGAATCAGTAGGCACCGCCGCCACGGCACCACCGGCCAGCAAGGCAGCCGCTTGCTTGAGCAGGCGGGCTTGCGGGTTGTCGGGATGCACTTCAAAAAATTGGGCCATGACGTGACACCCGCTGCTGCGCTCAGGTTTCCAAAGTCTTCACAGGGAGTTGGCCCAGCACCCGGCTTTCGTAATTGGTGAGCAAGGCACCGGCCACACCGCACACGGCAATCACGGCAATGCCCGCCAGTGCCCAGTTGTCCGGCACTTGGGAAAACACCAGCCAGCCGCCCAGCATGGCAAAAGCGATCTGCGCATACAAATAAGGCGTCAAGTTAGATGCCGGTGAGCGGGTGTAGGCCAGGATCAAAAAATAGTGGCCCACTGTGCCCAGTGCCCCCATCAGCAAGAGCATGCCCAGCTCTGTCTGGGTTGGGTTAATCCACACAAATGGCAGCATCAAAGAAGCCACCAGCGTGCCGACCCAACCGGTATACAAATGCATGGTCAGCGGGTTTTCTGTCTTGACCATGTGGCCGGTCAGCAACTGAAACCAGGAGTAGGTGACCACGGCGCCCAGCGGCAGCAGCATGGGCCAAATAAAGTTAGCACCGCCCGGGCGGATGATCAGCATGGCCCCGGCAAAACCGCCCAATACCAGCACCCAGCGTAGTTTGGACACCTGCTCGCCCAGCATGCGCGCCGCCAGCAGGGTGATGACCAGCGGCACCAGCGAGCCAATGGCAGTGAACTCGGCCACCGGCAGGTATTTGAGGCTGCCAAATGCAAAAAAACTGGTGATCACCAGCAGTAAACCGCGCAACATCTGGAACCGGGGGTGCTGCGTCTTGAGCACCGCTACGCCGAAACGCGGCACCACGACCAGCGTGGTGACGACGGCCTGAAAGGAGTAACGAAACCAGATCGCCATCAAAAGCGGCAAGCTGGTGCTGATGAGTTTGGCGATGGTGTCCAGCGACGCAAAGCACGCCATCGCCGTAACCAATGCAATGCTGGTCAGCACCGACGGCCGTACCGGGCTGGAACTCACTGGATGCGGTCTGCCAAGAGTTCCCACACGGGTTTGAGCGTGCCAGGCAAAAAGGGCAGGGTGCCCAGGTCGGTGTGGCTTTCGTCGGGGCTGTGAAAGTCGCTGCCGCGCGAAGCCGCCAGGCCAAACTCAATCGCCGTCTCAGCGTACTTCACGTATTCGAGCGCACTGTGGCTGCCGGTCACCACCTCGACCGCCTGGCCGCCGTGGTTTTTGAATTCGGTGAACAGCGCGTACTCTTCATTCGGCGTGAACTTGTAGCGCGCCGGGTGCGCAATCACGGCCACGCCCTGGGCCCGCGTGATCCAGCCTACTGCGTTTTGCAGCGTGGCCCAGCGGTGCGGCACGAAGCCGGGCTTGCCTTCGGTGAGGTATTTGCGAAAGACATCCGCCGTTTCTTTGCACACCCCGGTCTCAACCAAAAAGCGAGCAAAGTGCGTGCGCGAGATGAGTTCGGGGTTGCCGACAAACTTCAGTGCGCCTTCGTAAGCACCACGAATGCCGACCTTGGCCAGGCCATCCGACATTTCTTGTGCACGTTCGCGCCGGCCGTTGCGGGTGTTGTGCAGGCCCTGGCGCAGCTCGGCGTTGTCGGCGTCAAAACCCAAGCCAATGATGTGCACCGTCTCGCCGGCAAAGGTGACAGAAATTTCGGTACCCGTCAGGTAATGCATGCCACGGGCTTTGGCGGCAGCGGCAGCGCGCTGCTGGCCGCCGATTTCGTCATGGTCCGTCAGTGCCCACAATTCCACGCCGTTGACTTGGGCGCGCTCGGCCAGAGCTTCCGGGGTCAGGGTGCCGTCTGATACGACCGAGT
>JBIKHX010000275.1:0-3726 GCA_044361945.1 Polaromonas sp.
GGGCAAAATGATCATTTTGTTGGCATGCGTAGCCACCCGGATGTCATCCTCTGACAAAAACGCCTTGTCTGTGACACTGGCCAAAACAGGTTTTAAGTCCATCAGTTTGTTGGTCTGATCAGCCACCCTGATGACGCGTTCGTAGTTGTTATAGATCAGGTCTGGTGCTGTGTTGGTATTGATCGCGGAGATGGACCTGCCGAACCACTGGTCCGTCGGGTAATTGATCGATTTAACGGTCACGCCCGGCCGGGTTTTGGCAAACTCCGCGCTCAGCGATTGAAACCATTTGATGCCGTTGTCACCCAAGTCGTGCCAAACGACGAGCTCCTGGGCGCTCAAGTGACCACCAAAGGCCAAGGACGCTGTCAAAGCCAAGGATTTGATAATTTTTCGTATCTTCATGCGAGTCTCCTGAATAAATGTTGATGGGCCGAAAAAACAGAAATAGGTAATCGTTTTCCTACATTCTGGCGTATCCTCTCAAGGGACTTCAATACTCGAAATCCCTTAGTCGCCAGAACTGAATGACGCCCAAAGATCCGCCCAACTCACCAAGAGCGCCAGCCCAAAGTGCGTCCATCTCGATTGCCACGGTCGCTGCCAAGGCGGGGGTTTCCATTGCCACGGTGTCCAGGGTGCTCAATGGCTTGTCCAGTAAATTTTCCAAAGCCACGCAGACAAAAGTCTTGCAGGCCGTTGATGAATTGGGCTACCGGCCTACAGTGGCCGCGCGCACATTGCGCAGCGGTCAAAGCCGATTGGTGGCTTTGCTGGCCTCCAACATGGCAAACCCTTCAATGGCATCGATTGCTGCAGCAGCAGAAGTTGCTTTACGCAAGTCTGGTTATGTGATGGTGCTCTGCGACACACACGACCGGCCGGAGCAGCAAGACGAATACCTCAAGGAGATGGGCTCTCACAACGCCAGAGGCGTGGTGATGCTGGGCGCGGTAGACAGCCCCGAATTGCGCCAACTGGCGAAGTCTCCGGAGCGGATTGTGTTTGTCAACAGGCATGCCCCGGTGCCGATTGAAGGCGAGCGCTTTGTGGGCATCGACAATCGCCAGGCCGTGCTGGACGTAGCCCATTGGATGCACCAGAGGCACCAAAGTCCACTGGCACTCATTCATGGGGATATTCGGTCGTCTGCCACCCGCGAAAGGGTCGATGGATTTGTGGATGCATGCAAGAGTTTGAAACAGGCATTGCCCCGAAGTCATATCTGCTTCACGCCGGGTGTGAGTCATCTGGAGATCGGCTATCTGGGAATGAAGCAGTTGATGATGCAAAAAAACCCACCCCTGTCGGTTTTTTGTACCAGCGACTTGATCGCCTACGGTGCACACCGGTTTTTACATGAGTCACACCCCCAGTTTTTGCCCCGCATCACATTGGTGGGTTTTGATCACAGCCCTTTGAACGACTGGGTTGCGCCTTGGCTCCATGGCATCAGGGTGCCTTATGAAAGCTATGGCGAGGCCATTGTCAGTGCGCTGGATTCTGACAAACCGCTGAATCTGCTGCTGCCGCATCAGTGGGTCAATGCAAGGACTGCAAGCGCGCTGTAAGCAGGAAATCCTGCCATCGGCATGAGGCAGCGCGTCAGGAACAGCGCAAACTCAAACCCCTGATGTATTCTTGCTTCACCCTAAGGATTGACCGACATGCCGCCTTCTGCCGCAACCGCCACCCCGCCCGTTCACTACCGCGTTGACATTGCCGACCTGCAAGCTCACCTGTTCCAGGTAACGATGACAGTGGCCGCACCGGCGGCACTGCAAACTGTGTCGCTGCCGGTGTGGATTCCGGGCAGCTACCTGGTGCGTGAATTCTCCGGTCATCTGCAAAACCTCAAGGCCCTACAAGGCAAGCGCGCGCTGCCTGCGGGCCAGCTCGTTCAGCTTGACAAGTGCAGCTGGCAGATTCGCTGCTCCCCAGCCCGCCCGCTGGTACTGGTCTACGAGGTCTATGCCAACGACGCTTCGGTGCGCACCGCCATGCTTAATGACATGCGCGGTTTTTTCAACGGCACCAGCTTGTGCCTGCGTGTTGAAGGCCAGGAGAGCAGCCTGCACGCGCTTGAAGTTATCGCCCCCAAGGCGCTGCCCGGCTGGTCGCTGGCCACCGGGCTCACGCCGCACAAGGTGAACAAGTCAGGCTTTGGCACTTACCACGCCGAGAGTTACGACGCGCTGGTGGACGCGCCAGTGGAAATGGGCGCTTTCTGGAGCGGCAGCTTCAAGGCCTGCGGTGTGCCGCACCGCTTTGTGGTGGCCGGTGCTGCGCCCAGTTTTGACGGCGACAAGCTGATGGCGGACGCCCAAAAAATCTGCGAAACGCACATCCGTTTTTGGCACGGCAGTCAAAAACCTCCTTACAAAAATTACCTGTTCATGCTCAATGCCGTTGATGACGGCTACGGCGGCTTGGAGCATGGCAACTCGACCGCGCTGATCTGCAACCGGCGTGACCTGCCAAGGCTGGGCGATAAAAAAGTATCCGACGGTTACACCACGCTGCGCGGACTCATCAGCCACGAGTACTTTCACATCTGGAACGTCAAGCGCCTGCGCCCGGCCGAGCTGGCCCGCTATGACTACAGCAGCGAAAACTACACCGAATTGCTCTGGTTTTTTGAAGGCTTCACCAGCTATTACGACGACCTGCTGCTGCGCCGCTGCGGCTTGCTGGACAACGCGGGCTACCTCAAGCTGCTCAACAAAACCATCAACCAGGTGATGCAAACACCGGGGCGGCTGGTGCAGTCGGTGGCGCAGGCCAGCTTTGACGCCTGGGTCAAGTACTACCGCCAGGACGAGAATACGCCCAACGCCACCGTGAGCTACTACACCAAGGGCGCGCTGGTGGCGCTGTGCTTTGACCTGAGCCTGCGCGCCCCCGTCAACGGCAAGCCGGCCCCAGCGGATGTCACGCTCGACGCGGTCATGCGCCATGTGTGGAAGCACTGCAAAGGCGGCCCCATGCAAGAAAGCGATCTGAGCGCCGCACTGATGGCCGTTAGCGGTCGCAGCTTTGACGCCGAGCTTGCTGCGTGGGTGCACGGCAAGGCCGAGCTGCCTTTGCAGAACTTGCTAGAGCAACACGGTGTGAGCGTGCTGGAAGACCCGGCCCAACTGGCCCAGCGCCTGGGCCTGCGGGTCAGCGAGAGCGGCGGTATCACGGTCAAAGCCGTGTTGCGGGGTGGTGCCGCCGAGCGCGCAGGTTTTGTGGCCGGCGACGAATGGCTGGGCATGGAACTGACGCCGCCAGCCGGCGCCAAAGCCAAGGCAGCGCCCAACGCCGGGTGGCGCCTGAACCGCCTTGAAGACCTGCTGCTTTACGCCGGCCAGGCCACTCAATTACAAGCCCTGGTAGCGCGCGACAAGCGGCTGCTGCGCTTGCAGCTGAGCCTGCCGCCGCAAGTCACCACCTGGCGCCTGAGTGTGCAAGACACCAGCCGGGTGAACGCCTGGCTACAGCCCACGGCAACTTGAGCAGCTGAGACACAAACATCAATAAGTTAAGCACCGAAGGAAACGCATGCCCTACGAAAACATTCTCACCAGCACCCACGGACCCGACACCCGACAGGTCGGGATCATCACACTCAACCGGCCCAAGCAGCTCAACGCGCTCAACGACCAGCTCATGGACGAGTTGGGCGCGGCACTCAAAGCTTTTGACGCCGACGCCAGCATCGGCTGCATCATCCTGACCGGCAGC
>JBIKHX010000277.1:0-3709 GCA_044361945.1 Polaromonas sp.
CTGAATTCCGGTCCAAGCGCTTTACCTTGCAACTGCTGCAAGCCGTTGTGACGGGAGTCCGTTAAAGGCTGCGCTTGAACAGGCAAAAAAAGCCCCTCGAAAGGGGCTTTTTTGGAAGGAAAAAGAAGGATTACTTCTTCTTTTCGTCTTTCTTGGCGCAAGCCTTGTCGTTGGCGTTTTCTTTCTTGGCGCAATCAACTTTCTTGTCGTCCATTTTGCCGCCAGCATGGCTGCCAGCAAACGATGGAGCGCTAACCAGCATGAATGCGGAAACGATGGCAGTGAGAATGTATTTCATGGTAAGACCTTGGAATTAAATATGTTTGTAAAAACCGTGGAGAATCAGCGCATAATTAAAACCCCAGACGTAGCTTACTTGAAACTACGACTTTTCACATTTTTAAAATCAATTTACGTTTCAAAGAAACGACATTTTTTGTCAGGGTTTTCGCTGGCTTGTCATTTGTCGCCGGGGCTTTGAGCCTGCCCGGCCCGGTTGCGGCACAGGAGCGCTTCAAGCCAATTGAGGCGCACGTGGTTCTGCCCTCCTCGGTGCATGCACAGGGTGCGCGGGACGGCTCGCTGCGCGCGCTGGACAAAGCCTGGCGCGCCCAACCCAAGGACCTCGACGCCTCATTGGCCTACGCCAGAGCGGTTTTCTCGACCGGTGTGCGCGAAGGCGACCTGCGCTGGTTCGGCTCGGCCAAAGCGGCATTGGCGCCCTGGTGGCAAGCGACTGACCTGCCCGCCGAAGGCTTGTTTCTGCGGGGTCTGGTCAAACAAGGCTTTCATGATTTTGAGGGTGGCTTGCAGGACATTAACACGGCCATTGCCAAAGAGCCGGCACGCCCTGAGTTCTGGTCCTGGCGCTTTGCCTTGCACTTGCTGCAAGCCGATATGACGGCGGCCCGGCAGGACTGCGAAGAAATGGCGCGATTGTTCGGCCCGCAAGAAGCTGGCGTGTACCGCGCCATCCTGCTTTACCGCACCGGTCAGGGGCAGGCAGCGGCTGAGATGCTGCAAACGCTGGTACGGGCACCTGAGATGCAAAACGCCTCATCGCAGGACTGGCTTGGCTTTCACCTGGGTGAAGCTTTGCGAGTAGCCGGCCAGCCGCAGCGGGCCATCGCTGTGTGGGACAAGCAGCTCAAAGCCAGCCCGCAATCACATCTGCTGCGCTTGTCACTGGCCGAGTTGTTGAACCAGCAAGGCCAGTTCCGGCAGGCCAAACTGATTGCCAGCACCCCGGAGCCAAGCGACGCGCTGCTCATGCAAGCCCTGCTGGCCAGCCGCGGGCTGCAAGACGGCGAGCAAGCAAAACTGGCAGCGCTTCTAGACGCACGCTTTCAGTCGCAGGCCTTGCGACAAGAATCGCTGATCGAGCGCCCCAGATTGGTTTACCTCATAGGCTACGGCAAAGATCCGGCCGCCGGACTGGCACTGTCTGTAGACAACTGGAAGCTGCAAAAAGAGCCGCCGGACGCAGTGCTGTTCGCCCAGGCAGCGCTGGCAGCCAACCAGCCCCGTACCGCCGAGCCGGTGGTCAGCTGGGCCGAAAAAACCGCCTACACCGAACCGCAACTCAAGCTGCTGATCGGGCAACTCAAAGCGCATCCGCGCTGGACGGGCGGTGCCAAATAATGCGCGCATTTTTTCTAACCACTTTGCGGCAGCTGGCCCTGGCTGCGGCTGCAATCCTGATGACGGGCAGCGCGCTCGCGCATTCAAGCAGCAACAGCTACCTGAGCCTGAGCGCGCCCGCCCAGCAACTGATGCTGCGCGCCGACATCAACCTGCGCGACCTGGACCTGATTTTTGACCTGGACGAAAACCGTGACGGCCGCGTCACCTGGGGAGAAACTCAGGCCCGCAGCAGCGAGCTTGACGCCTGGCTGCGCCAGGGCATCGCCTTGAGTGAATCGGGTAATGCCTGCACGCTGGGCCCAATCGATCTGCAGGCCAGCGTGCATGCAGACGGCACTTACCTCAGCGCCGAATGGCCGGCCAACTGCCCGGGCCTTGTCGATGTGTCGCAAGCGCGCATCAAGCTTGGCTACAGCCTGATCTTTGCGCAGGACAACTTACACCGGGCCATTGTGAAGGTGGACTTGCCTGACTTTCAAAGCAGCGCCATTCTCAGCCCCGACCGGCCCGAAACCCAGATGGCCAAGGCCGACAGCAGTCCCATCAAGGTGTTTGCCCACTACCTGGTCGAAGGCGTATGGCACATTTGGATTGGCATCGACCACATTGTCTTTTTACTCAGTTTGCTGGTGCTGGCGCCGCTGCTGCCCTCGCGCCAGAATCTGACCCAGTGGCGCGCGGTCACCCAAGCCAAGCCGGCAGTGATGGACGTCCTGGCAGTGGTCACGGCATTCACACTGGCGCACTCCATCACGCTGGGTTTGTCTGTTTTGAAGTGGCTAGAGCCATCGCCTGACCTGATCGAGCCGGCCATTGCCATATCGGTGGTGATCGCGGCCCTGAACAACCTGGTCGGCTGGAGCGCCCTTAGACGCTGGCAACTGGCCTTTGTGTTTGGACTGGTGCACGGCTTCGGCTTTGCCAATGTGCTGCTGGACTTGGGGCTGCCGGCCAGCTCACTGGCAGTGGCCTTGGGCGGTTTTAATGTCGGCGTCGAGCTTGGGCAACTGGCCATCGTAGGCGTGTTTTTCCCCATCGCCTGGCTGCTGCGCCACACCTTGTTTTACCGCTGGGTGGTGGTCACCGGCGGTTCGCTGGCGGTTGCGGTGCTGGGCACGCTGTGGACGCTGGAGCGCACCGGGCTCTACAAGTTTTAAACGGGTAGCAAAACACACACCCCGGCAGCCGGCCAGTTGGCGGTGAACTGAAGGCTTAGAGCGACCTGAGTTTTTTGTGAATCCGCCGGATGGCCGTCCACGATGCCCACAAGACCACGGGCACCAAGGCGCCGGCGGCTATTTCGGGGTTGATCGGCACGCCGGAAGCTTTGAGCGCTTTGGCGCCATACAAAATCAGGCTGATCACGTAGTAGGAAATCGCCGCAATCGACAGCCCTTCCACCGTGGCTTGCAAACGCAATTGCAGTTCTTGCCCGCGCGTGAGTTTTTCAAGCAGCTGCTGATTTTGGACTTCAGTGGCAATGTCCACCCGCGTACGCAGCAGCGCACTGGTGCGCGCCACACGCTCAGACAATGAAGTCAAACGCTGCGCCGTGGAGACCACCGTGGCCATGGCCGGCGACAAGCGCCGTTGCATGAAGTCGCCAATGGTCTGCGTGCCGGACACCGCGTTTTCTCGCAGCTCAGAGATGCGCTGGGTCACCAAACCATCGTAGGCCCGGGTGGCCGCAAAACGGTAAACATGCTGGGCCGTGGCCCGCTCCACGCGGGCCGCCAAAGACACCAGTGTGTCGAGCAAAGTCTGGTCTGCTGCGGCCTTGTTTTCCAGGCTGGCCATGATGTCGGCCAACTCAGTCTCGCACTGGGCCAGCATGGGCCCGAGCTGTTTGGTCACGGGCAAACCGCGCAGCGCCATCAGGCGGTACGTTTCCAGCTCCAGCAGGCGCTGTGACACCCGGCCGGCCCGTGTGTCAGAAATACCTTTGGGCGCGACCACCAGCATGCGTTCAAAACCGTCGGGGCGCAGCATAAAGTTGCTGACAGCCAAGGAGTGACCGTTCTGCCCGAGCAAGGAGGCCATGACGGGCGGGCCACCTAGCCAGCGG
>JBIKHX010000026.1:0-12244 GCA_044361945.1 Polaromonas sp.
TCTCAAAAGTATTCGTGGGTACCGGGCGTGGAAAGCACTGAGAATAGTCGGCAAAAAATAACGGATCGCTGAAGGAATACATGCCAAGGTGACCTCGCCACTCACGTGCGTAGCAACGTCTCGTATACCCATCAAGGACTGCTCAAGACTGTTGAGTAAGTCGCCAGCGCGGTGAGAAAACTCACGACCTACCGTCGTCATGTCCACCTTACGGGTTGTACGGTGAAAAAGTCGTACGCCCAATGCGGATTCGAGCTTTTCTATGCGCCTGGAAAGCGCAGGCTGCGATAAATGCAGTTCTTCAGCAGCCGCGCTGAAACTCCCAAGCTTCGCTACCGAAACAAAAGCACGCAAATCCGGCAAGTCAAAATTCATGTGCGAAACGCATTAATCATAAGATACCTTGCATTTTACACAGCGATGACCTTCAGTCACTATAGGATACTTGCTGTCATTGCACGTTGCATCTGAATCAGCAAAATTTCCAAGGAGTTCGAATTGAGCCGCATTGTTCACCTTTCCCTTAAAGTTGACGACATTCAAAAATCAGGTGACTTTTACCAAAAGATGTTTAATTTTCAGGACACCACCACCAAGAAAACGCGTGACCACACGTCGCGCCACATGACAGACGGCGAGATTGACTTTACTTTGATCCAGTACGACGCCGGCACCACCTCGGCAGAGTCCAAGGCGGCCGGTGAAGGTCCGTGTATCCATCATTTCGCCATCGAAGTGGAAGACCTTGAAAAGGCAACTGCCGAGATCAAAGCCAATGGATGCGTGGTTGTGAGCGATCCCGGAGTTATCCCCGTTAAATTCCGCGCGCCTGGAGGCACCATCGCCGAACTGGTCGAAATTGGCAGGTACCAGCTCGATAGCGGCGGCCACAAAATCAACCGGATCACGCACATTTCCCTGAAGGTGGAAGACATCCAATCCGTGGGTGATTTTTATATCAAGCTTTTTGGATTTCGTGACACCGAGACCAAAAAAACGCGTGACCATACGTCCCGGCACATGACAGACGGCGAGATCGATTTCACTTTGATCAAGTACGACGCAGGCACCACTTCGGCGGAGTCCAAAGCATCTGGCGATGGTCCTTGCATCCACCACTTTGCGGTGGAGGTTGATGACCTTGAAAAGTCTGCTCAAGACTTGTTGTCTTTCGGGTGCAATGTCATCAGCGACCCAGGCGTTATTCCGATCAAGTTCCGCGATCCGGGCGGTACCATTGCGGAGTTGGTGGAGATTGGCCGCTATGCTCAACTAGGTCAGGTGCATCATTAAGATTGCGTTCACGACCCTTGAAATACCGAGGTCGTGCATTTTGAAAAATTCCGGAGATAAATAATGAGTTCATTCACCAGAAAGGGTGACTTCTGGGCTGGCCTGGTGATGGCCGCGCTGGGTGTGTTCGTCGTCACTCAGGCCTATGGCTGGGATTACATGACGGAAGATGGACCTGGTGCTGGATTTTTCCCGCTCTGGTATGGCATCGTGATGGTGGTTTTATCCCTTTTGCTCGTGGCCGGGGCCGTGCTCAAAGAGGGCGCCAAAGCCAAAACAGTGCGTTGGGACGATATGCGGCGAGCCATGACCTGCTGGATTGCATTTTCTGTGTGTGTCGGCATCATCAAGTTTGTGGGTTTCATGCTTGCCTTCGGCTTGCTCATCTGGTTCATCATTGCCATCATGTTTGGCCGTCCTCAACGGATTGCTTTGCCTTATGCCATTGGTGGTGCGGTCGGGTTTTACGCGCTTTTTACTTTGGCGCTTGAACTGCAACTGCCCGTTGGAACATTATTTTAAAAATTAGAACGCACACACAATGGATATTCTGAACGGATTGATGCAAGGTTTTTCGGTCGCTTTGACGCCGATGAACTTGGCCATGTGTTTTCTAGGTTGCTTGTTAGGAACCATCGTGGGCGTGTTGCCGGGTCTGGGCCCGCCTGCCACGATCGCGATGCTATTACCGCTGACCTTCAAGATGGACCCGACCGGCGCCATGATCATGCTGGCCGGCATTTACTACGGCGCCAAATATGGTGGCTCTACAACCTCCATCCTGCTGAACGTGCCGGGCGAATCCTCGTCGGTTGTGACTTGTCTGGACGGCTACCAGATGGCACGCCAAGGTCGTGCGGGCGCAGCACTGGGCATCAGTGCCATCGCTTCTTTTGTGGCGGGAACCATAGGCACCGTTTTGCTGATGCTGGTGGCCCCGCCACTGGCAAAGCTGAGCCTTGCTTTTAGCTCGCCTGAGTATTTTGCGTTGATGGTGCTTGGCCTGGCAATGGTGGTCCTGTTGGCCGGCGATTCCTTGACCAAGGCTTTGCTGGCAATGACGTTTGGCCTGTGGATCGCCGGAATGGGTACGGACTTGTTTACGGCCACCTCGCGCTTTACCTTTGGCCAGACTGAGTTGCTGGGGGGTATTGACTTCGTTATCGTGGCAATCGGTATTTTTGCCGTGGGTGAAGTGATGGCCAATATGGAGCCTGAAAAACCACTCGACATGTTGCCCGTACCCAAAGGCCTGAAGAATTTATTTCCGACCTTGCAGGACTTGAAAGATTGCCGTTTTGCTTTTATGAACGGCTCGATCATTGGGTTTTTCATTGGAGTTCTTCCCGGTGCCGGAGCGACGATTTCCTCCTTTCTTAGCTACGGCCTTGAAAAAGCGGTGTCCAAGCATCCAGAAAAATTTGGCACCGGTGTCATCGAAGGTGTCGCTGCGCCCGAAGGTGCTAACAATGCTGATACGGCAGGTGCCTTGGTCCCGCTCTTGACGCTGGGCATTCCTGGCAGCGGCACGACCGCCATTTTGTTGGCTGCGCTGGTACTTTGGGGATTCAAGCCGGGCCCTATGTTCATTGAAGACAGTCCCGCGATGTTCTGGGGCCTGGTGGCCAGCATGTACATCGGTAATGTTGTGTTGCTCATACTCAACCTGCCCTTGGTTACCGTGTTCGCGCAATTGTTAAGGATGCCTGGGTATGTCATGTATCCCTTGATCCTGGGCGTGTCCATGGTGGGCATCTATACGATCAATTCAAGTATTTTCCAGCTCTGCCTGCTGGCGGTCTTCGGTCTGGTTGGTTACGCCATGCGTAAGCTTGACTTTCCGACGGCCCCATTGGTGCTCGGCTTGGTGTTGGGCGATTCAATGGAAAAAGCATTGCGCCAATCATTGATGATGTCCCAAGGTGACTTGTCCATTTTGTTTCGTCCAATTCCTGCGGTGCTGCTGAGCATCGCGGCCTTTCTGCTTGTAGTGCCCCTGATCAAGAAATTCAATTCTGTAAGATCTCAGGTTATTGATAAAGAAGCCTGAAACCCGTTCACCAACACAACCGGAGACAACCATGAAACTATCCAAGACAATTTGTTCACTTGCCATTGCCGCCGTGGCAGGCTTTGCCGGGCTTGCACATGCCCAGTGGAAACCAACCAAGCCGATCGAGGTGATCGTGCACACTGCACCCGGCGGAGGTAATGACGTGCTCGCACGCGCCATGGTCCAAATGCTGGAAAAAGAAAACTTGTTGCCCGTTCGCATGCAGGTTCTGAACCGACCTGGCGGTAATGGCGCAGTGGCAGCTGCTGCCATCGCAGAAAAAAAAGGCGACCCGCACACACTGGGCGTGGTCTCGAGCGCCTGGATCGCCAACGCTCTCGTCACCCGTGAGGCCAAGGTGACCTTGCACGATCTCACCCCGGTCGCAGGTCTGTTGCAAGAGCCCGCACTGATAGCCGTGCGTACTGACTCCCCGTTCAAAACACTCAAAGAGTTTGTTGACGCCGCCAAGGCCAAACCCGGGACACTCAAACAGTCTGGTGGTTCAGTCACATCGCGCGACAACATCATTCGCCAGACACTGCAACAAAGCACTGGGGCTAGATGGGCGTTCGTTTCGTTTCCCGGCGGCGGTGAGCGCCTGGCAGCCTTGCTTGGCGGACACGTCGACATGATGGTGATTGAGCCTCAAGAAGCCGGTGAGCAGATTCGTGCCGGAAAACTCCGCGTATTGACTCAGATCTCTGACAAGCCGCTCTCAGGTTTTCCTAACGTGCCGAATTTGAAACAGGCTGGATTCGACGTCGGATCTTCGCCACAAATCCGCGGCTTGATGGCCCCACCGGATTTCCCGAAAGATGCGCTGGCTTATTACGAAGACCTGTTCTCAAAGTTGAGCAAGACGGCTTCATGGAAAAAATACGTTGATGACTTCCAATTGGAAGACAGCTACATGAACGGTGCCGCGTTTGGCAAAACCATTACCGCCATTGAAAATGATCTGAGAAGTCAGTATCAACAAGCCGGCGTCAAGACGGTCCGATAAGCTTCCCCCGGCATGATGTCAGCCACTTGGCTGCGCCTGCCAGGCTTAGGGTTGGCCTGCGTGCTGGCCCTGGCTGCAACATTTGTATCGAGCACGCACAACGGGCCGCAAATGCTCTACGCCTTGCTGCTCGGCGTGGCCTTTCATTCCCTCAGCAAGAATGCGAAGACGCTGCCGGGCATCGAGTTCTGCAGCAAAAGCCTGTTGCGGCTGGGGGTCGGGTTGCTGGGCGCTCGCATCACGGCAAGTCAAATTGCCGGCCTGGGATGGACCACCGCCGCCATCGTGGTGTTGGCGGTGGTATCGACCTTGATGTTCGGGTATGCGCTAGCCCGAAGACTAGGTATGACGCATGCGCAAGGGGTGTTGTCGGGTGGTGCGGTGGCTATTTGCGGCGCATCGGCTGCACTTGCGATTTCAGCCGTGCTGCCTCGCGATAAAGAAAGCGAACGCTTCACACTGATGGTGGTGGTGACGGTCACCGTTTTATCAACCATCGCCATGGTGCTCTACCCCCTGATCACCCAGCTTCTGAACCTGCAGCCCGAACTCGCCGGCCTCTTTTTAGGCGGAACCATCCACGACGTGGCACAGGTTGCTGGAGCAGGTTACATGTTTAATGACGAAACAGGCGACTACGCTGTGACCATCAAGCTGTTTCGCGTTTCGATGCTTGCGGTGGTCGTGTTGGTGGTGTCGGCCATGTTCCGCAGACAGCGAGAGACCAGCGAAAAAAACGATGCAGCTTCGCCCCAGCGACTCGTGCCCTGGTTTCTATGGCTTTTTATTGCCCTGGTCGTACTCAATTCTGCAGGTGGCGTTCCGTCGCCCGTGCAAGATGGGTTGAACTGGATTTCGCGGGCCTGTCTGGTCGTGGCCATCGTAGCTATGGGTATGAAAACTTCCGTTCAAGAGCTCCGGTCTTTTGGCTGGCGACCGTTGGTGATGCTGCTGTCCGAGACCGTATGGATGGCGGCGTTGGTCCTGACCCTGATCCTGGCAGGAGCAGCGGCATGAGCCGGTGGCCGGCAAACAGTGCAGTCGACCAAATCGAGGCGGCCGCGTTGAAACAGGAGCTCGCCAGCGCGCAGGAACTGGCCTTGCTGGATGTTCGCGAGCAAGGGCAGTATGGCGAAGGGCATCCTTTTCATGCGGTGAACTTGGCCTATAGCCGGCTCGAGTTTGAAGCCCGTCGGCTGCTCCCTAATCTGGCTGTTCAGATCGTGCTTTTGGACGACGGCAGCGGCGACACACTGGCCCTGCGCGCCGCCAGTCGGCTTCAGGCGATGGGTTACCTCAACGTTCGCGTGCTCAAAGACGGTACACAAGGCTGGCAGGCTGCCGGCTACACCCTGTTCAAGGGAGTGCACGTACCATCAAAAACCTTTGGGGAGCTGGTCGAGATCCAATGCCACACGCCCAGGATCACCGCCAAGGATCTGAACGCCATGATTCAGCGTGGCGATGACATCATCGTGCTCGACGGACGCCCGCGCAGCGAGTACGCCAAGATGACGATTCCAGGCGCGGTGTGCTGCCCCAATGCCGAACTCGCCTACCGGCTACACCGTCTCGCCCCTGAACCGAGCACGACCGTTGTCGTGAACTGCGCAGGCCGCACCCGCAGCATCATCGGCGCTCAGTCCCTGATCAATTTGACGACTCGCCCACGCATCTTCGCGCTTGAAAACGGTACTCAGGGTTGGTTTCTAAACGACTATCCACTCGAGCTAAACAGCGACCGTCGCTATCCGGAAGTCTCTGCGGCCGACGGCCCTTTGGCCGACGTCAGGCAAAAAGCTGCTGACCTGGCTCATGCGTGGGGGGTTAAGCGCATCACGGCTAATCAGTTCAGGCTTTGGCGCCTAGACCCCACCCGCACCACGTATTTTTTTGACATTCGAACTCCTGAAGAGTTTGCAGGAAGCCCAACCCCTGGGGCGCGGCATGCCGAAGGCGGTCAACTTGTGCAGGGAACCGATCTTTACGTCGCTGTCCGCCATGCTCGCGTCGTTCTTTTCGACACCGACGGCATTCGTGCGCCTTTGATCGGCAGCTGGCTGGCTCAAATGGGCTGCGAGACTTGCTTGCTCCCAAGCCAAGAGGCATTGAGCGCGGACGAGATCAAGCCCTTGCACGATGACAAGCTGGAGACGACGCTATTGCCCGAGTTCCTGCCCGACGAATTCTGTGCGTTGGACGGCGCAGTCATCACGATCGACCTGCGCCCGAGCATAGCGTTTCGCGCCGGGCATATCCGGGGCTCTGTCTGGTCGACCCGAAGCCGGCTTCGCGCTTGTGTCGATGCGCAGAGCGTCCTGACGGGTCTAGCGTCAGCGCCCATTGTTCTGGTGGCCAGTCATCCAGGTATTGCCGCCCTTGCAGCCAGTGAATTGAGCGCCGCGCAGCTGCAGCGCAGCCGATGCATCATCGCCGATTCAGCTACGTTGGAACGCTACGGACCGAACATTGACGCAACTCCCGACCATCCGGCCAATGCCGACTGCCTCGACTACCTTTTTTTCGTGCATGACCGCCATAACGGGAACAAACTCGCTGCGACCCAGTACCTCCAATGGGAGCAAAACCTCGTCTCTCAACTAGACCACCAAGAGCGATCGAGCTTCAAGATTTGACTCAAGGGCTGAGCCCCCCATGAATATCAGCAGACTCCGGCTTGGGGTGGTAGTTGAGCAGCCCTTTATCAAAGGCGCTGATTAGTCAGAAAACAGCGCGACTAAAATTCTTCGCGAGGAAACACCGGCGGGATGGGCTCGGCAGCATTGATTTCAGCGCTCATTTCGGCCTCGATTTTTTCCATCGCGGTGAGCCAGGTTGTCAGGCGCAGTGCAATGTTTTCCATATCCTCTGCCGGCACCTGCTTCATGCCCTGCAGCTCAAGCAACACTTTGAGTTGTTCGATACTCACATCCATACCGGTCTCCCCATTGTTAAGGTTTGGTGCTCGGTCATACCGTCACCGCCAAAGTCTTGTCCAGATCAGGGTGACGTGTATGCCACGGTGTCGCCTGCTCATAGGCGTGTCCAACCCTGAAAACCGTGCTCTCTCCAAAAGGCCGGCTGGCAATTTGCAGTGCCAAAGGCAGGCCGTCTTTTGAAAAACCATTGGGTACCGACATGGCGGGCACGTTCGACAAACTGAAGGGATAGTGTGCAATTCGGCGGCGAATCAGTTTTGGAATGACGTCATCGCTGCTGCCTAGAACTTCAGCGGCGTGAGATATCAGGCGCGGTGGCGTGACATTGGTTGGGGTCAGCAACGCGTCGTACTTGCGCATGGCGTCCAGCACCTGCGCCCGCACCACAGTGCGCGCGCGCATGGCACGGTGGTAGACCGATGCAGGTATAAGTGCCGAAGCCGCCAGACGCGTTCGGGTGCCTGTGTCAAAGCGCATGTAGCGGTCACGTAGAAAGTTGGCCAAAAACCAAGACGCTACATCCGCGTCGGTGGTCAACATCTGCAGCGGCACGGCCCATTTTGCATAGGGCAGTGACACTTCTTCAACCGTGGCACCCAACGCGCGAAGCACGTCCAGTGACGCGGCAAATGCTGCGGCAACCTCAGCCTCCACCCCGTCGCTGTAGGCAATTTCGCGCACCACGGCCAGCTTGATACCGCGCAGGTCACCGCTCAGTTCAGATGTGAATTTTGGTACTGCACGCGGACTACAAAGCACGTCTTTCGGGTCATGGCCACTGATGGCTTCCATGATGGCAGCGATATCCTCAACCGAGCGCGCCAGCGGACCGAAGGTGTCGCTGCTGTAGCCCGACATCACGCCGCCATGCCGACTGACGCGACCAAAGGTCGGGCGAAGGCCGACGATACCGTTGCACGACGCCGGGCCGCGTACCGAGCCGCCGGTATCCTCGCCAATGGCAAAGCTGCACAAGCCTGCAGCCGGAGCGATGCCTGAGCCGGTTGATGAGCTCGATGCGTCGTAATCCGGATGCCACGGATTGCGCGGCTGCCCAAAAGGGAAATCTATCGTGCCGCCCTTTCCCCACTCGTGCTGGTTTTGCTTACCAATCAAAATTGCGCCTGCATCCGCCAGTTTGCTGATAACCGTAGCATCATATGGCGCTACAGTTTCATGAGGGTCAAGCACCCGGGTGCCCAGCGTCGTCGGAAATCCCAGCGCATGCATCTGGTCTTTCACGCCGAATGGCAGGCCGTGCAGCGGACCACGGTATTTGCCGGCTGAGATCTCCTGCTCAGCGACACGCGCTTTTTCCATGGCCTGGTCAGCATTGACGGTAATCCAAGCCCTGAGCTTTGGGTCGTAGTGGTCTATGCGTTCAAGGCTGGCGCGCATCAACTCCACTGGAGATAACGCACCGGATTTGAGCAGGCGAGCCTGCTCGGAGCCGGTCATGTAAATGAAGTCGTTGACAGCCATGCTTATTTCGCCATGCCCAGCTCGATCAGCAGCGCCTTGGTTTGTTCGTAGTCCTTCTTGAGGTAAGCGGCAGTTTCTTTAGCGTTCATGTAGTCGTTGTCCCATGAGTTCGCTGTCAGGTATTTCTTCCAGTCATCGCTCTGGGTGGTTTTCTGGATGATCTGTTCCCACCCTGCCACTTGTGCCGGTGTCATCTTTTTGGGGCCAACCAGCACGGTCCAGCCCTCCAGTACCACATTGGGGGCCGCCTCGCTGCAAGTCGGCACATCTGGAATTTGCGCCGATCGTTTGGCCGTGGTGATGCACAGGATACGCATGGTGCCAGCCTTGTGGTGAGGGATGGAGTTGTTTACCAATTGCGACATCGCGCTGATATGACCACCCAGCAGGTTGGTCACTGACTCTGCACCGCCACCAAACACCAGTAGTTTGAGCTTTTTGGGGTCGATGCCGACAGACTTGGCCAGTAACGCAATGGCAAAGTGATTGGTGCCACCCAATGTGCTGCCGACGGAAACGCTCAGTGACTGGGGATCCTTCTTGAGCTGCTCCAGAAACTGCTTGACGTTTTTATAGGGCGAGTCGGCGCGTACTGTCAGCGCAACCGGCTCGGCACCCACGTAAGACAAGGGCGTCACGTCATCCAGCGACAGCGTGCTTCGCCCGGTGATGTGGTTGGTGATCAGGCCGGCTTGAGCCACAGCAATAAAATGCGCGTCGTTCTTCAGGCTCACGTAGGAATATGCAATGGTGCCGCCCCCGCCTACCTTGTTGCTCACTACGCTTTCCACCACTTTGGTGTCGGTCCACACTTTCTGAATAACCCTTGCGCTCTTGTCGTTACCACCACCGGCGGCCGAGCCGACGACGATCTCAACCGGCTTTTCTGGCTTCCAGGCCTGCGCATGGGCTGCAGCCATGGCCAGCGACAAGGCACCAACAGTGCAAAGTATTTTGAAGGGACGGATTCTGGACATGACGGACTCCTGAAAAGTGGTGAGAGAAAAAACCTGGAAAAACTTTTAAAAATCTAACACAAGCAAACAAGGCAACAAATAAAAATTAAAGCGCACCGGGCTCTGTCAAGTTAGAGAGGTTTGCGCAGCGCTGCGCAGGCGGCTTTTTCGCGAAAGGGCTTTGTACACGGTGTGTCCGATGATGAAAACTGACAAGGCAGCCAGCGAAATGGTCAACACGCTACCCACAAAAATCTTTGGGTTACCGCCCGATAGTGTCATGGCCTGCCGAAAGGACTGTTCCATCATGCCGCCCAGCACCAGCGCCAGCACCAGCGGCGCCAGCGGAATGTCGATTTTTCGAAACACGTAGCCGAGCACGCCAAACATCAGGCACAAATACAGCTCAAGCGTATTACCGTTGACCGAGAAGATGCCGACGGTCGACAGCACGATCACCAGCGGAAGCAAAATGCCTGTCGGTATGTAAAGCAGGCGGACAAAAAGGCCAATCAGCGGCAGGTTGAGCAAAAGCAACATGACGTTGCCCACATACATGCTGTTGACCAGGCCCCATACCAGGTCAGGCCGGCTTTGAAACAGCAGCGGACCAGGTTGAATGCCGTACATGACGAAGGCTCCCAGCAACACGGCTGTAGAGCCCGAACCCGGCACACCCAGCGTCAAAAGCGGCACCATGGCCCCGGCGGTCGCCGAGTTGTTGGCCGTCTCGGGGCCGGCCACGCCCTCAATGGCACCCTTGCCAAACTCTTGTGGATGCTTGGACATGTTCTTTTCGACTGAATAGGACATGATGGTGGCAATCGTCGCCCCAGCGCCAGGGAGCAGGCCGATTAAAAAGCCAATGGTGCCGCCCCGTGCAATTGGTTTGATCGAGCGGCGCCACTCTTCTTTCGTCAGCGACAGCTTGCCTTTCAAGCGCAAGATTTCGCTGCGCTTGTGAAAGTGCTCTTCCATGGCACTGAAGACTTCCCCCAAGGCAAAGAGTCCTACCACTACGATCACAAAGCCCACCCCGTCCTGGAGCTCGGTCACACCCATCGCAAAGCGGGTCTGGCCACTTTGAAGATCGGTGCCGATAGTGGCGATGGCCAGGCCCAGCATCATGGCCAGCATGCCTTTCGCGGGAGACTTGCCTGTCAGTGCCGACACAGCTGTCAGCGCCACGAGCATCAGCATGAAATACTCCGGCGGACCAAAACCCAGCGCAATCTTGGTCAGCGGAACCGCCAGCAGCGTCAGCGCAATAACGCCAATGGTGCCGCCTATGAAAGAGCCCCAGGCAGATATGGCCAGGGCCGCTCCGGCCCGCCCCTTTCTGGCCATCTGGTGGCCGTCTATGGCTGTCATCACCGAAGACGATTCACCCGGCGTGTTGATCAAAATGGAGGTCACCGAGCCACCGTACTGCGCGCCGTAATAGACACCGGCCATCATGATCAGCGCAGAAGTAGGGTTCAGGCCATAAGACACGGGAATCAGCAAAGCGATTCCAGCGGCGGGGCCAATGCCGGGCAGCACACCAATCACCGTACCCATGAACACGCCTAAAAAGGTGTACCAGAGGTTGATGGGCGTCAGGCTCACACTGAAGCCGTTCATGATGTGGATAAACGAGTCCATGGGGTTCGTGCCCGCCTAAAAAGGAAGCAGGCCCTTGGCGAGATTGACGCCAAGCACTTTGCTGAATAAAAAGTAGATCCCCACGGGAAAAAGCACCGACGTCAATACATTCGCCACCCATTTGTTGCGGTTGAAGTAAACCATCAGGCCCAACAGGGAAACGGGCGTTGCGAGCAAAAAGCCCACGGGTTCAAACAGGGCGAAATAAAAGGCAATCCATGCGACCACGCCGGCGATCACCAGCAAATGGCGATTGTCTTCAGAGCCCATGTCGGCGTGGTCGGCCAGCTCTTGCGGGTCGGCCGCTTCAGCCTTGCCAGCCTGCAGTGTCTCCAGCAGTAGCCAAGCCGCTGAAATCAGCAGACCGATGCCGATCAGGTAGGGAAAGGCCTTCGGTCCCAGGGGGTCCCCAATCTGGAGCGAAGGAATCAATGATGTGCCGTAAAAATAAAGCAGTGCCAGCACGACAGTGCAGACCACGATGATGCGATCGATAAACAAAAAAACTCCCCACGATCAAGCTTAAAAGGATATGAAACTCAGTACTGCATGAATTAGTATGCCCCAGAAAACGGGCCCAAAAAGGCGGGCCACATCATCAACTTGAACCCGGCGGGTAGTTACCCGGCTTTGTCAGCCATGGAAACTGCTGGCGGTACTGGCGCTCAAAGGCCGCGCTGGCATCCGCGTAGCGTTCGGTCAGCGACACATCGTCAAGCCCGTCCAGCAGGCATTGCCGGCGCAAAGGGTGAATATCAAATGGGTGGTCTGCGCCAGTTGCATCTCGCACCACCTGACGCTGAAGGTCGACGGTAATTTGAGCGCCTGCGCTGTCGTGCAATTGTTTCCGGATTCGCGCGCAGATCGCTTC
>JBIKHX010000278.1:0-3698 GCA_044361945.1 Polaromonas sp.
CGCCAGTGGCGCGGGCGGCCAGCACATCAACAAGACCGACTCGGCCGTGCGCCTGACGCACATTCCGACCGGCATCGTGGTGCAGTGCCAGGACGGCCGCTCGCAACACAGCAACCGCGACGTGGCCTGGAAGCGCCTGCGCTCCCGCCTGTATGACTTTGAGTTGCGCAAGCAGCAGGAAGCCCAGCAAAAGCTCGAGGACACCAAGACCGACGTGGGCTGGGGTCACCAGATCCGCAGCTATGTGCTCGACCAGAGCCGTATCAAAGACCTGCGCACCAACTACGAAACCTCGGCCACGCAAAAAGTGCTGGACGGTGACCTCGACCCCTTCATTGAGGCCTCTCTCAAGCAAGGCGTGTGATGAAAACCACGGCATTGATTTTTGACATGGACGGCACCATGATCGACTCGATGGGCTACCACAAGCAAAGCTGGGTGGCCTTTGCCAGCCGGCACGGCATCGATGTCGAAGTCAATGACCTGATGCGCCGCACTACCGGCCGCACCGCAGCCGAATGCATGAACGAGCTGTTTCAGACCGAGCTCAGCGCCGAACGCAGCCTGGCCCTGTCGCTCGAAAAAGAAACCCTGTACCGCGAGCTCTTTGCGCCTGTCTTTCGCGAGGTGGCGGGCTTCTGCGAATTCGCTAGCCGCACCCGGGCGATGGGCCTGAAAGTCGGCGTGGGCACGGCCGGTGACAAGCACAACATTGCGTTTGCTTTTTCGCACCTCACGCAACTGGCCGCACCGCATGCCGTGGTGGCCGGCAAACCCGAGCCGGCCATCTTTCTGGAGGCCGCCAGGCGCATGGGCGTCGAGCCGGCCGAATGCATCGTCTTTGAAGATGCGCCCTTTGGCATTGAAGCAGCACGCCGCGCCGGTATGCGCGCCGTCGCCTTGTGCACCTCGCACAGCGCGGGCGAGCTGAAAGGCCCCCACGTGCTGGCCAGCGTGCACGACTATCACGAACTCATGAACCACCAATTTTTGGAGAAGCTCCATGCGCATGCGTGACGAAACAGGCCAAAGTCTGGCCACCCAACGAGCCGATTACAGCGCACCGGCTTTCTGGATTGACACGGTCGATCTCTGCTTTGACCTGGACCCGGCCAAGACGCGCATTCTCAACAAGATGCACTTGCGCCGCAACCCGGACGTGACAGCGCAAGCGCTGCGGCTCAGCGGTGAAGAGCTCAACCTGGCGCGTGTGCTGGTCAACGGCCAGGGCACCTCTTTCAAGATCGAAGGTAGCGAGCTGGTGCTTGAAAACCTGCCCGAGGGCCAAGCGCCTTTCGAGCTGGAAATATTCACTACCATCAGCCCGGCCAAAAACACCAAGCTGATGGGCTTGTACGTCAGCAACGACTCCTTCTTCACACAATGCGAGGCCGAGGGCTTTAGGCGCATCACTTATTTTTTAGACCGTCCCGACGTCATGGCCAGCTACACCGTGACGCTGCGCGCTGACAAATCCAAGTACCCGGTGCTGCTGTCCAACGGCAACCTGGTCGAGCAAGGCCTGCTGGAGGACGGCCGGCATTTCGCCAAATGGGTGGATCCGCACAAAAAACCCAGCTACCTGTTTGCGCTGGTGGCCGGCCAGCTGGTGGCGCGCGAGCAGCGCATCACCGCGCGCAACGGGCAATCGCATTTGCTACAGGTCTATGTTCGCCCGGGCGACCTGGACAAAACCGAGCACGCCATGAATTCGCTGATGGCCTCCGTGGCCTGGGACGAGGCGCGCTTTGGCCTGCCGCTGGACCTGGAGCGCTTCATGATTGTGGCCACCAGCGACTTCAACATGGGCGCCATGGAGAACAAGGGCCTGAACATCTTCAACACCAAGTACGTGCTGGCCAGCCAGGCGACGGCGACCGACACCGACTTCAGCAATATCGAAAGCGTGGTCGGTCACGAGTACTTTCACAACTGGACCGGCAACCGCGTGACCTGCCGCGACTGGTTTCAATTGAGCCTGAAAGAAGGCCTGACGGTGTTCCGCGATCAGGAGTTTTCGCAAGACCTTTGCCATGAGGCCTCTGCGCGCGCGGTCAAGCGCATTGAAGACGTGCGCGTGCTGCGCACCGCTCAGTTTCCCGAAGACGCCGGCCCGATGGCGCACCCGGTGCGGCCCGACAGCTACATCGAGATCAACAACTTCTACACCGTCACCATTTACGAAAAAGGTGCCGAGGTGGTGCGCATGATGCAGACTCTGGTGGGCCGCGCCGGCTTTGCCAAGGGCTTGGCGCTGTACTTCAGCCGCCACGACGGCCAGGCCGTGACGTGCGACGACTTTGCCCAAGCGATTGCCGACGCCAACCCGGCCTCTGATCTGGCGCGCCTGCTGCCGCAGTTCAAGCGCTGGTACAGCCAGGCCGGCACACCGCGTGTGCACGCCGCAGGCCAGTACGACGCTGCAGCACGCAACTACACATTGACACTGTCGCAAAGCTGCGCGCCCACCCCCGGCCAAAGCAGCAAAGAGCCTTTCGTGATCCCGGTTGGCCTGGGCCTACTGGGCGCTGACGGCGCTGACCTGCCCCTGCAACTGAGCGGCGAAGCTACCCCCGTGGCCGGCCCGCGCACTTTGGTGCTGACCGAAGCCAGCCAGCGCTTTTGCTTTGAAAACGTAGACGCCGAACCGGTGCCATCCATCCTGCGCGGCTTCAGCGCGCCGGTGGTGCTCGAATTTGACTACAGCGATGCGCAGTTGCTGCACCTGCTGGCGCATGACAGCGACCCCTTCAACCGCTGGGAAGCCGGTCAACGCCTGGCCATCAGATTGGCGATCAAAGCGATCACATCCAGCGACGCGGCTGCTCTAAACCATGTATTGAACGATGGCTATGTCCAAGCCATGCGTACCGTGCTTTGCCACCCACAGCTGGACGCCGCCTTCAAGGAACTGGTGCTGACGCTGCCCTCAGAGACTTACCTTGCCGAGCAACTGGAAGTGGTGGATCCGCAGCGCATTCATGCGGTGCGTGAAGCCATGCGCCTGCAACTGGCCGTGGCCTTGGCACCCGATTGGGCTCAAACGTATGCGCAATGCCATGACAACGGCGCTTACTCGCCCGACCCGCGCTCAGCCGGCCGCCGGGCGCTGGCCGGCATGGCACTGGGCCAGCTGTGCCTGGCAGCGCTTGCCAGTGGCGACAACAGCTGGCCCGAGCGCAGCTTGCTGATTTTTGACAAAGCCGGCAACATGACCGACCGCTTCAATGCCCTGAGTGCGCTTGTGAGCAGTGGCCACCCGCTGGGCGCTTCAGCACTTGCTCGTTTTCACAGCTTGTTCAAAGACGAAGCCTTGGTCATCGACAAGTGGTTCAGCCTGCAAGCGGCTGCCATCGACCGCGCCGGTAACGTTTTGCCGGCCGTGCGCCAGCTCATGAAGCACGCCGACTTCAGCCTGCGCAATCCGAACCGCGCGCGCAGTGTGATCAGCGTTTTCTGCCAGGGCAACCCCGGCGCCTTTCACCGAACCGACGCCGCAGGCTATGTGTTCTGGGCCGACCGCGTGGTTGAACTCGACGCCATGAACCCGCAAGTCGCAGCCCGACTGGCTAGAGCCCTGGACCGCTGGAGCAAGCTCGCCGAGCCCTACCGCAGCGCCGCCCGCGAAGCGATTGCCCGCGTTGCGGCCAAGACTGATCTGAGCAATGACGTTCGAGAAGTCGTATCCCGCGCCCTGT
>JBIKHX010000279.1:0-3661 GCA_044361945.1 Polaromonas sp.
GGCGATGTGATGACTGGCGGGGAAGTGCTCAAGGCGCTCAAGGCGCCTCATCCATCGGCACAATAGCTGCATGAGTTCGCCTAAAACCCCTGCCCGCCCCGAGTCCGTGACGCTGCGCCAGTTGCGCGCTTTTGTGGCGGTGGCGCAAGAGCAAAGCATCACGCGGGCAGCCGGACGGCTGCACCTGACGGCATCTGCCTTGTCCATGCTGGTGAGCAGCCTGGAGGCTGAGCTGGCAGTGCGCTTATTTGAAAGAACCACCCGCCGTGTGGTGCTGACCGAAGAAGGTCAGGCACTCTTGCCCTCGGTGCAAATGGTTTTTAAAGACCTGGACCAGGCTTTTGACGGCTTACGACAACTGTCTGCGCGGCGGCGCGGCCGTTTTGCAGTCGCTACCTCGCCGCTGTTGGCCGCCACTTTGCTGCCTCAATTGCTGGCCAGCTTCAGGCTGCGCTTTCCAGACATCGCGGTGGACCTGTTAGACCTGCCGGTGGATGGCATTGCGCAGGCGGTGCGTGAGGGCCGGGCCGATTTTGGTGTTTGCACAGCAGACCAAGAAGTACCCGGGCTGCTGACCACCACGCTTTACCAGGACAGGCTGATGCTGGCCTGCCTGGCCGACCACCCCTTGGCCGGACGCAAAGAAGTGCGCTGGAGCGAGTTGGTCGGCGAACAGCTGGCCCTGCTGCGTCCGGGCAGCGGCCTGCGTTCACTGGCAGATCGAGGCTTTGCTGAAATCGGCGAGCAAGTGGTGCCAGCGTTTGAGGTGGCGCATGTCAGCACAGCGGTCGGACTGGTAGAAGCCGGTCTGGCCGTGGCCATCTTGCCCTCCTATGCTTTGTCGCGCACGCGCTCGCCCAGCGTGGTGGCGGTCCCTTTGACAGCGCCGGTGATGCAGCGCGATATCGTGGCGCTGACCGACAGTCAGCGCGAGCTGACAGGCCCTTGCGAAGCATTTTTAGCGCATTTCAAAACGGTGGTCACCGAGCTGCCAAGCCAAAGCCCGCTGCCAGTGCCACGCAAACGCAAAGCCGTCTAAGCCGGGTCAAGCAAGCGCCAGGTTCTTTTCGTCAGCAGGGCTTGCGGGTTCATCCAGTCCATGATCACGTCAAAGTGATTGCGCCCCGCTATTTCTGCATACTGCACCGCGCAACCATGCCGGGTGCAGGCCGCAGCGTAGTCCAGCGACTGGCGTTTGAACTCATCTGTGTCTTTTTCTGCCGTGGCGATACACAAGCGGGTACCGGCGTTAGGCAAGAGCCTCTGCGGGCTGAGCGCTGCGGCCTCTGCGCTGTCCAGCGCCAACCATTCGTTGGGCGTGGTTTGCTGCACAGGCGCCAGGTCATACAGGCCACTGACCAAAACGCCGGCTTGCACCACATCCGGTGGCATGCCAAAAGCCGCCTGCCAGCCTGGCGCCAGCAGCATGGCCGCCAGATGCGCGCCGGCCGAGCTGCCACCCAACACGATGCGCCGTACATCGATGCCGTGGGCCGGGCCATGCGTGTAAAGCCAGGCCAGGCTGCGGCGGCATTGCGCCACGATCTCACTGAGCCGGGCAGCGGGTGCCAATTGGTAATTGACAGCGGCCACAGCCACACCGTGCGCAGTGAAATTGCGAGCCATGAAAACCGAATCTTGCTTGCCAAGCGCACGCCAGTAACCACCGTGAATGAAGACAAACAAGGGCGCATCGGTGCGGCCCGGCACCGGAAACAAATCGAGCAACTCGTCGGCTTGCGGCCCGTAGCGCAGATCACGCAGGTGCGGCAAGTCATACATGGGCAGCGACTGCGTGCGGTAGTCTTGCAGTAATGCGTCCAAGTTGTCTACGGTGTTGCGGGGACTGTATTGGCGTGCCAGCTCTTCAGGGCTGAAAGCGCGCCAATCCGCACGGCCCTCGCTGACCTCAGACACCCAGTGTTTCTTTCAGGATGTCTTTCTGGTCCAGCAGGCTTTGCGAGCTGCCACTCCAGACGGTGCGCCCCTTCTCCAGCACAAAGTGGCTGTCGGCAATACGCAAAAGGGGCCCGATGTTTTTGTCGATCACCAGCACCGACAGACCTGTATTTTTGAGCGACTCCAGGCAGGACCAGATTTCACTGCGCACCAGCGGCGCCAGGCCTTCGGTTGCTTCGTCCAGCACCAGCAGGCGCGGGTTGGTCATGAGCGCCCGCCCGATGGCCAGCATTTGCTGCTCGCCGCCAGACAAATTAGCACCCAGGTTGCCGGCGCGCTCTTTGAGCCTTGGGAAAAGCCGGTAGACGCGCTCAAGTGTCCAAGGGTCGCTGCGCTGCAGGCGGTTGTGCGCCGTGGCCACCAGGTTTTCATACACCGTGAGGTTCGGGAAAACCTGGCGCTGCTCGGGTACCAGCCCCAAACCCAGACGGGCAATTTTGTAAGAAGGCCAGAGCGAGACATCCTGGCCGGCAAAATGAACGCTGCCGCTGCGCGCGTGCAGGATGCCGGTTGCCGTACGCACCGTTGTAGTCTTGCCCATGCCGTTACGACCGAGCAAAGTGACAAACTCACCTTCAGCGATAGACAAGTCCACACCAAACAAAGCCTGGGCGTCGCCGTAGCAAACTTCAATGGCGCTGATGCGCAGCAAATCTTGGGGGGCGCTCATAGCGGCAAGGCCTCTTCGCCGAGGTAAGCGATTTTCACTTCTTCGTTGTTGCGGATGTCATCCGGTGTGCCGCTGGCGATGATGCGCCCGTAAACCATCACCGAAATACGGTCAGCCAGCGCAAACACCGCGTCCATGTCGTGCTCAACCAGCAGCATGGTGTAACGGCCCTTGAGCCCTAGCAGGGTGCGCACCACGTTACCGGACTCCTGGTGACTCATGCCGGCCATGGGCTCGTCAAGCAGCAGCAACTTGGGTTCAGCCACCAACACCATGGCCAGCTCCAGTTGACGCCGCTCGCCATGCGCCAACTCTGAGACCTTGGACGTGCAGCGCTGCGACAAACCCGCTTGTGCGATGGCGCGCATGGCCGGCTCCACCAGCGCGGGCTGCGCGAGCATGGGCGTCCAAAAACCAAAGCTGTGACCGCGGTGCGCCTGCATGGCCAGTGTGACGTTTTCAAGCACACTGAACTCGGGGAACACCGAAGTGATCTGGTAAGAGCGGGCCAGGCCGCGCAAGGCCCGCTGAGCGGGTAGCAAGGCAGTGATGTCATGACCGTCAAACTCGATAGCGCCACTGTCGGGTACGACTTCGCCACTCAACTGAGCTATCAAAGTGGTTTTGCCCGCACCGTTGGGGCCGATGATGGCATGCAGCTCGCCGGCAGGCAGTGACAGCGAGAGTTGGTCCGTGGCCAGCAGGCCGCCATAGCGCTTAGTTAATTGCCGGATCTGCAGCATGTCGCTCATGGCAGCTCTCCGCTAGAGTTCGCTGCCGCCGTAGTTTGGCGGCGTGCGCGCCAGGCGTCGATGTCCAGCAAGTAGCCATACAAACCGCGGCGCGCCGTCAGCACCACCAGCACAATCAAGGGGCCCAGAACAGCCATCCAGTGGTCGGTCAGCGCCTTCAAAATTTCTTCACTCACCAGCAAAGTGATAGCGCCCACCAGCGGGCCGAACACCGTGGCCATACCGCCCAGAACAACCATCACAATCAACTCGCCCGACAAAGTCCAGGCCAGGTAGGCCG
>JBIKHX010000280.1:0-3645 GCA_044361945.1 Polaromonas sp.
ACTTCAATTTTCTGACCGGACAGTTGCCCTTGACATCAGCGGCACTGCGGGGCAAGCCTACAGAGTCTATCAAGCTGCCTTTAACCGCACACCCGATAACGGTGGCTTGAAATACTGGATCGGGTTAATGGACGGTGGCTATACCCTGGCGGGTGTTGCGTCTGGATTTATTGCCAGTGCTGAGTTCAAGACGCTCTACGGCTCTAACCCTACTAATGAGCTTTTCGTTTCCAAGCTATACGACAACGTGCTGCACAGGGCGCCCGATACCGGCGGCTATAACTATTGGGTCGGGCTCTTGAACACCAAAAAGATCGACAACATCAGTGCCTTGATTAACTTCTCTGAATCACCAGAGAATCAGGCGGGTGTCATTGGCGTTATTCAGAATGGCATTGACCTCTTAAACTGACACCCAGAGGGCTGGAGTCAATCACGCGAGACTGCGGTAGGCTACAGAATGGGCACTGCTTCATCTGTTTAGTCTATCGCCATTGCACGATAAGGCCGCTGTCTTTGCACCGGTTTGCAACAGGAACGTTTTCTATAGAAACCTTATTAAGAAGTTACAGAGAGGCAGCGAAAAGTGCTGGTAAAAACTATCCAATCAATCGCTATTGACCCAGTTTCTAAACAATGCAAGTACTGATGGATCGGGATTGCTAGAAGCGGCCAACAGCACGCGCTCCTTTTTAGGATCAACCCCAATGTACTGACCGCCGTGGCCTCTCATCCAGAATACCTCCGAGTTGACACCTTGCATGCCTGTCCAGAATTGAAAACCATAGGTGCTGTACTCGCTATTGTTGTAAATGCGAATTCCCTTGGTCACTGCCTGTTGCATATATCCTTGCAAACAGGCTCCGGCTTGGCCTTTGTAGATGTCAAGGCTGTAAAGGGCTAATCGAAGCCAATCGTCAGGTGTTGCATAAAAAAACGCGTGGGCTAAAGGGCGGTTGTCCTTGTCCAAGTTCCAAGCGGTTGTACGTGACAGACCTGCAGCAGGGATTAGTGTTTCTTCGTACCACTGTTGGAAAGGGCGCTTAGTGGCCTTCTCAACAAGAATAGACAGGGCTGCTGTGTCTAAATTTTTGTAATCAAACGAATCGCCCGGGGCCAAGACACCAAACAAGCGCGGCTTGGCATCTTTGTACTTCAGCAATGTTTCCAGATAGCTGATTTGCTGGGTGCGTAGTGCAGCATCGACTCCCGAACTCGGTTGGCCATACTCGCCGGACGCATTGGCTCCGCTGGCCATGTTAAGTACATGCCGTATTGAGGAGCGACCATATGCGGTGTCGGCTAGCTCGGGCACATAGTCCCCCAACTTGTCGTTGAGGTCTTTGATATAGCCATTACAAAGTGCGTGACCCACCATCAGACTGGTCAGTGACTTAGCCATAGAGTAGCTGATGACTAAGCTGTCGTTATTGACCCCGTCTCGGTTATGCCGATATACCACCTGCCCTTTATCGATGAGCGTCAGGGTGACACGGTTAGGCAAGTTGGCCACCGCATCAGCTTGCTGCAACAGTGCCGCAGGCAACGTTTGCCCACTGGCTATTTGCAGTTCACGTACTTTGCTTGCTGGCGGATGCAGAGATTTATTCCTGTACTCTTTGAAAGCACCGGAGTAAACCCAGTAGGGCGACATGAGAGAGCCGGGCTGAACCGTGTAGGGGGAGACAACCTGAGCCGCCGATCCGATTGCAAAAAACGCTAATGCCAATGAGGTCAGAGTTTTGACGATGTAATAACCATTAAATGTCACAGCTGATTTTCTTTAGTGATCACTCCGCCGATACCCAGCTACCCGATTTGCCACCATGCTTTTCCAGCAGCTTCACATCGGTGATCGTCATACCGCGGTCCACGGCTTTACACATGTCGTAAATGGTGAGCAGGGCGATTTGCACGGCGGTCAGGGCTTCCATCTCGACGCCTGTGGGGCCAATGGTTTCTGCGGCGGCGCTGCACAAAATACAGCTGTCGGCTTCGCTGCTGCTGAACTCGACCGCCACGCGCGTGAGTGCCAGCGGATGGCACAGCGGTATGAGTTCACTGGTTTTTTTAGCTGCCATGATGCCGGCAATACGGGCGATGCCGAGTACATCGCCTTTTTTGGCATTACCTTGCAAGATGATGGCCAGTGTCGCCGGCGCCATGCAGATGCGTCCTTGGGCAATGGCAATGCGGTGCGTGCTGGCCTTGGCGGCCACATCCACCATGTGGGCTTGGCCGTGCGCGTCAAAGTGTGTGAGGGCAGAAGTTGTGGTCATGGGTGATCCTGAGGCTCTATAGCTGCCATCATAAGAGCAGTGACAGGCCCCGCGGGGGGGCCGTTAACATGCACACATATGTTTTTGCCTGATGAATGTCTTGTTTAACGTGACCCAAGCTTTGATGCAAACCGCTGGTCAGCGATGCAGCGCTGGCAGGCGCCGGCTTGGCATTGTTGCCCTGGCCTGCTCCATGCTGCTGAGCGGTGGCGTGTCGCAGGCGCAGTTGCTGTCGCCGCCCGCCAGGGTTGGTAATGCCTTGCCTTCGCTGGGTGACGGCTTGGAGCTGGCAGCTGCCGCAGAGCGGCGATTAGGCGACCGCATCGCCATGAGCATTTACCGTGATCCCGACTACCTGGACGACCCTCTGCTGGGCGACTATTTAAAAGCCATCTGGGCCCCGCTGATGGCGGCAGCCCGTGACCGCGGTGAGCTGGGCCCCGAGCTAGAGGACCGCTTTGCCTGGGACTTGCTCTTGGTGCGTGACCGCAGCGTCAATGCCTTTGCGCTACCCGGCGGCTACATGGGCGTGCACACCGGCTTGATTGCCGTGGTCAGCAGCGCAGATGAGCTGGCCGCCGTGCTGGCGCATGAACTCAGCCACGTGACGCAGCGTCATATTTCTCGCCTGATGACCAAGCAGCAACAGCAAACCCCCTGGGTGATAGGCGCCATGATTCTGGGCGTGTTGGCCGCCAGCAAAAGCCCGGACGCGGCCAACGCGGCCATCGTCGGCGGGCAGGCGCTGGCGGCGCAGGGGCAACTCAATTTCTCGCGGGACATGGAGCGCGAAGCGGACCGCGTCGGTTTTGGCGTTATGACGCAAGCTGGGTTTGAGGGGCAAGGCGTGAGCGGCATGTTTGAAAAACTTCAGCAGGCTGCCCGCCTGAATGACAACGGCGCCTACCCCTACTTGCGCTCACACCCGCTGACCACCGAGCGCATTGCCGAAGCGCGTGCACGTCTGCAAACGGGCGAGTCAGCTGCGCAAAGCCGTACGGCGCTGTCCGCACTGGAGCCGCAGCTCCACGCCATGATGGCGGCGCGCGCGCGCGTGCTCGGCAGCCCGGGCGTGGACGATTTACGCAGCATGATGGCAGAAGCTCAGCGAGCGGTAACGGAGCCCGTATCGCCAGAAAAATTGCCGGTCTTGGCTGGTCGTGTTTACGGCGGGGCTTTGGCGGCGAATCGTTTGCGTGAAGACGCCGTCGCGCGCGCCTTGGTTTCGCGCCTGAAAAGCGTTGCTGTCCAAACGCCAGGCGCGGTGCGTGCTGCGCATTTGCTCGCCATCGAGCTTGAAACTGCCGCCGGCAGGCCGGGTGAAGCGGCGGCAAGCGTGAAGTTTTCGCAAGGCACCACTCGTGCA
>JBIKHX010000281.1:0-3626 GCA_044361945.1 Polaromonas sp.
CGATTTCATGCAAAAAAATAATTTTCCTGAATTGCGCGAAGGTGTGCGCCAGGTCGTGACAGCCTTTGACTCGCGTTACTGGCAAGAGGTCGATGAGGCTCGTGCATTCCCTGAAAAATTTGTCACCGCGCTCACCGAAGCCGGTTGGCTGGCCGGGCTGATCCCCGAGGCTTACGGCGGCTCGGGTTTGTCCCTGACCGAAGCCAGCGTGGTGATGGAAGAGATCAACCGCGCGGGCGGCAACTCGGGCGCCTGCCACGGCCAGATGTACGTGATGGGCTGCATCGTGCGGCACGGCTCCGACAAGCAAAAACAAGACCTGTTGCCGCGCATTGCCCGCGGTGAAATCCGCATGCAATCCATGGCTGTGACCGAGCCCAGCACCGGCAGCGACACCACCAAACTCAAAACCACGGCCGTACTTAAGGGTGACCGCTACGTGATCAACGGCCAGAAGGTCTGGACTTCACGCCTGCAGCATTCGGACTACATGCTGCTGCTGGCACGTACCACGCCGCTGGCCGAAGTGAAGAAAAAAAGCGAAGGCCTCTCGGTGTTTCTGGTCGATCTGCGCGAAGCTGTCGGCAAGTCCATCACGGTGCGGCCCATCCGCAACATGGTCAACCACGAGACCAACGAAATTTTCATCGACAACCTGGAAGTGCCAGTTGAAAACCGCATCGGCGAGGAAGGCAAGGGCCTGAAATACATTTTGGACGGCCTGAACGCTGAGCGTATTTTGATTGCTGCCGAATGCATTGGCGACGGCTACTGGTTCACCGACAAGGCCAGCAGCTACGCCCGCGAGCGCGTGGTGTTTGACCGCCCGATCGGCCAGAACCAGGGGATTCAGTTTCCGATTGCACGCGCCTTCGTCAATGTCGAAGCAGCCAGCCTGATGCGTTACCGGGCTTGCGAAATGTTTGACGCCGGCATCAACTGCGGCGCTGAAGCCAACATGTCCAAGCTACTGGCCGCCGATGCCTCGTGGGAGGCGGCGAACGTTTGCCTGCAAACGCATGGCGGTTTTGGTTTTGCGGCCGAGTACGACATTGAACGCAAGTTCCGTGAGACGCGGCTGTACCAGGTTGCGCCTATCTCCACCAACATGATCCTGTCTTACGTGGGCGAACATGTGCTGGGCATGCCCCGCTCTTACTGAAGTCGCGCCATGAATGCACCCGTACAAGACTTCACGCCCTGGGTCGGCAAGCGCCAGACGGTCAGCGACATCATCAGCCCGGTCCAAGTGCGGCAAATGGCCGCCACGCTCAATGATGCAGCGCGCATGCAGCAACCGGACTGCGCGCCGCTGCCGGCCGGCTGGCACTGGCTGTATTTCAATCCGCTAGAAATACAGTCGCGGCTTGGGCCCGACGGACATCCGGCGCGTGGTGACTTTCTGCCGCCGGTGGCCCTTGAAAGACGCATGTGGGCCGGTAGCCGGCTGGCCTGGCAGCGCCCGTTTGAAGTAGGCATGACAGTTGAAAAAGCATCGGAAATCCTCAAGATCAGCCACAAGACCGGGCGCAGTGGCGATATGGTTTTTGTCACCGTGGCGCACCGCTACAGCGATGCCCAAGGTGTCATTCTTGAAGAAGAGCAAGATATCGTTTACCGCGACAAGGCCGGCGCCGACGAGACAGCCGCGCTGCTGGCACTGGGCGAGCAAATCCGCGCCGGGCAGCACAACTTTGAACGCCAGGGCCAGCATGTCGAGGCCGTTCAGCCCGACCCGGTCATGCTCTACCGGTACTCGGCCGCCACCTTCAACGGGCACCGTATTCATTACGACGTGGACTACGCCCGCACCGTCGAAGGCTACCCCGGCCTGGTGGTGCATGGCCCGCTGATTGCCACCTTGCTGTTGAACTTTGCAGAGAACCACGTCGCCCCGGGACGCTCCATCCGCGCTTTTGAATTCAAGGCCTTGCGGCCCACCTTCGATCTGAGCAGTTTTCACCTGCACGCCTCGCCAGCAGATGGCCCGGGAGAAGTGCTGAACATTTGGTCCAGCAACAACACGGGCCAGGTCGGACTTGACGGCTGCATCACCCTGGCCCCGGCAGAAGCCGCGGCATGACACCGGAAGCGACCCGCGGCGGCCTTTCTACAATGACGCCATGACCTTTCTGAACATGCTGACGGCGGCCGAGAACTTGAACCAGTCCATGCTGTGCGTGGGCCTGGACCCGGACCCTGCCAAGTTCCCGGGCAAATTCAAAGGCGACGCCAACAAGATCTACGATTTTTGCGCCGCCATCGTGGATGCGACCGCCGACCTGGTGATCGCCTTCAAGCCGCAGATTGCCTACTTTGCCGCGCACCGCGCCGAAGGCCAGTTGGAGCGACTGATGGAACACATGCGCCGCATGGCGCCGAAAGTGCCCGTCATCCTGGACGCCAAGCGCGGCGACATCGGCAACACCGCCGAACAGTACGCCATCGAAGCCTTCGAGCGCTACGGCGCCGACGCGGTCACGCTCTCGCCCTTCATGGGCTGGGACTCGGTAGCGCCCTACCTAAAGTACGAAGGCAAGGGCGCTTTTTTGCTGTGCCGCACCTCCAACCCCGGCGGCGACGATTTGCAAAACCAGCGCCTGGCTTCGGTCGAAGGCCAACCGCTGCTGTATGAGCATGTGGCCCGTCTGGCACAAGGGCCCTGGAACCTCAATGGCCAGCTCGGTTTGGTGGTGGGTGCAACCTACCCGGCAGAGATCGAACGCGTGCGTCAGGTTGCGCCCACGCTGCCGTTGCTGATTCCCGGGGTCGGCGCGCAAGGCGGCGATGCGGTGGCTACAGTGCGCGCCGGCTACAAAGTGGGCGCGCCCATCATCGTCAACTCGTCGCGGGCGATTTTGTACGCCTCCTCGGGCGAGGACTTTGCCGCTGCAGCAAGGCGTGAAGCCCTCAAGACGCGCGACGTGCTGCAGGCTGCGCGCAGCCCGGCCTAGGTTCATCACGAGTTGAGCGTGACACGTCGCCGCGCTATGCTTCGGACATGTCCATGAGCCCGCTTGATTCAGCCCGCTTTGCCCGCCAGGTCGGCTTTGGCCTGGCACCGGACGAAGCCACCCCCGACGACCCGCTAGCCTGGGCCCAAGCCCAGCTCGATAAAGCGCCGGCTGTGGCTTTTCTGGCTGACCGCACGGGCGCGCTCATGACCGGCCTGCCCGAAGGCGTGCGCCTGCTGGACAGCCAAAAAGACGCCACGCTGGCCATGCAAGGCCATTGGGACGCCGAAAAAAACAGCTTTGAGCAGTCGCGCAAATTGCCACGCCCCGATTGGGAAAAACTGCGTTACGAAACAGTAGACCTGCCCTACTGGCGCATGGCGCCCTGGCAGGAAGTTCTGGCGCGTGGCGCCATGGCCGTCAACGGCCCGGCCCCGGTGTTTGAGCGTTTCTGGCACTTCTGGACCAACCACTTCACCGTGGCGCCGGCCACCAACAACATCAACGCCATGGTCGGGCCTTACATGCGCATGCTACGCGGCCACATGAGCGGCCACTTTCGCGACATGCTGTTTGAGGCGGTCACACACCCGGCCATGGTGCTGTACCTGGACAACGCCATATCCACCGGACCCAAGTCCAGAAACAGCCAGTACGAGCTGCGCTCTAACG
>JBIKHX010000345.1:0-2967 GCA_044361945.1 Polaromonas sp.
AGGCCGGGGCTGGCGTGTGCCAGGACCAGGCGCATGTGATGGTGGCGGTGTGCCGCAGCCTGGGCATTCCTGCGCGTTACGTCAGCGGCTATTTTTACGCTGCCAATGAACCCGACCTGGCCAGCCATGCCTGGGCTGACATTTGCCTGGATGCGGCGCAAAGGCGCTGGGTCAGCATCGACATCACCCACAGCTGCCTGATAGACCAGCGCCACGTGCGCCTGGCCATGGGCACAGACTACGACGCCTGCCCGCCCATCAAGGGCGTGCGGCAGGGCGGCGGCGAAGAGTCCATGACTGTGAGCATCTCGATAGCGCCGATTTGATTGCGGGCCACCGCTCAGCGCATCATTCAGCGCCTGCGGCTGGCTTCCTCGTGGTAGCTGGTGTCGATGTAGGCCTGCACCGGCTGCAGCTTCTTGGTGGGCTTGCCATATTTTTCGCGCAGTTGCACGGCGGTTTGTGAGCCGCGCACACTGATGGACGCATCGCGGGTGAAGCCGGTCTTGGGATCAAGCAAGATGCCGTAGGAAGTTTCGGCGCTCTGAAGGTTGGCGCCATTGACGTTCTTGATGAACAGCGCCATGGCCTCTTCTTTGTTCTTGGGGTCGTACATCCAGTCCAGTGCATCGCGCCAGGCGCGGATGTAGCCCACCATGGCAGCGCGATTATTGCGAGCCCAGGTCTCGCGCACGCCGGCCACCAGCCCCTGATACTCACCCATGGCTGCCGATGCGTCACCCAGCACGTTGGCGCCCTGGCTTTTCGCTAAAACGTCAAATGGCGCAATCAGCATGGTGGCAGCATGCTTGCCGGCCACCAGGTCATTGAAGCGCTGCAGCACACCGCCTGCCCGCACTACCTTGTAATCGCGGTCCAGCAGCATGCCGTTGCGCTCCATCACCTCCAGCAGCACAAAGGCGTAGCCGGTGGTCAGAGCGTCGACCGAAAGCTCCTGGCCCTTGAGCTGCGCGTAGCTGGTGATGCCCTTGCGACCGCCCATGCGTAAAAAGCCGTTGTCTGAGCCCATGACCGCGATCAGGCCGCTGCCGTCGATGGGCACCGCACCCTGACCCTCTCGGTAAGCCAACAGGTTGTCGATGGCGGTCATGCCGATCTCAAACTCACCGTTGATCAAGCCGGTCAGCTGGGACTGCGAGTTGGGCGTGTTGATGGTTTTGACCTCGACGCCGTGCTTGGCAAAAAAGCCTTTCTCCTGCGCCACCCAGATCGGCCAATTAAAACCGCCAGGGAAGATGTTGACACGCAGAACCTGCGGCGGCCCGCTGGATGCGGTGGAGGCCGGTAGCCCGGCGCAACCGGCCATCAGGCCGGCGGTGACTGCGGCCAGCATGAGCTTGACGATCTTCATGGTTATCTCCTTGTAATTGTGTATTGGCTCTAGAGCCTGGCGCTGCATGTGCAGCAGCTCCTACAAGCAATTTACAGGGTGCCGTCTTCTTGACAATAGGGAGAGCCTCTAAATCAATCCTTTGTCAGTGGAAAACTGATTTTCAACTTCTGGTCGGATCTGCATTCCTTGGTCGTCCAGCCCTTGCTCGGAGGCACGCCGTGTCAGTTACTAAGAATCAGGCTGTAATTTGGTCTGACCCTGAACAAGTTCAGACACGCCTTGATTGACAGGCTCAAAGCCTGTAACGATGTGCCCACCAAATTGGCCGTAAGCACCATAGGCCACTGTAGTGGTGGATCTGACTTCAACACTTACGGCACAGTTGGCTACACGATGGAGTAAAAGCGTGATGTGCTGTTGAAAGTGTTGGTTTGATGTCTTAAATTGGTGTCGTGTGAAAAGTAGTGCAGGCAAAGCGGCAACGATGACTACTGACTATGATCGAAAACAGATTGATTCACCGGCCCAGAAAGCAGCTCGGATTCAACACCCCACGATGTGTTTCTCTCCTCGTTAAACTGTGTTGCAACTCGTACTTGAATCCGCCAAGTAAATTTCATGATGTTATTTTTGGAATGCCCCAAGCACTTTAGACAGCAAAAAAGACTCATTTGGTGCGGATCCAAACGTAAGTGATTTTTTAACGGTTTCTAAACGATCTGCTTTTGCTTTTTTCTGTAATTCATTAATTTGTAAAATAACTTCTTTCGGCTTGAGTGGTACTTGAGTAGTAGATTTTACGTCCATTGAATCTGTTGCAAGTTTGAAGTTTGACTCGCTACCACTCCACTTAATTCCGGCACTTGCCTTTAAACGTACACCATCCTTCCACGTAACCTCTTCAGTCCCACCATTATCTCGTGCAGATTTATCAATCCAAGAGATAACTTCTTCAAAATCACCATTAACTAGCTTCTCGCCATTAATCTCCAGCCGTGCTTCAGTATAAATTTCTTCACGATTAATGACGCCAATTTTTTGATATCCTCCATCAAAATTGACTGTTGCGTAGGTGTAATGCGTGGACTTGAATGATCCTGTACCGAATAAAAATCCCAATGTCAATACTACAGATACGATGATTGATGCGAATGGTCCAGTCATTTTGATTCTCAAATAGTAATTAATATTGCAATATAACACTAAGCATAAATCTCAGTCAAGATTCCTTAACAGCTACTGTCTGCGTTTAAGCGCTTAAACAGGCCTTGCGAAGGGTCTGCCGCTAGAAAATCGCACCACCAAAGCGCTGCACAATTCTTTAGTACGACCCATAACACCCACCCCTGCCGCCAAACCCTGTCGTCTTGCAACTCGCGCCAGTGCTTTCAATCAGTAAAATGATTAGTAAAAGGGGTAATTGCTATGCAAGCTTTGCAAACATTATTCGTCCTTCGCCGCGAGTTCTTAGTCGCTAGTCTGATCACATTAGCCGCACCCAGCTTGCATGCGCAAAGCGCGCTTGCACTTGATGCCGCTATCCTTCCCTTAGCAACTCAAGAAGCTCCACTTGTTTTAGAAACGCTCAAACAACTCACCAGCTTCGACAGTGG
>JBIKHX010000027.1:0-11946 GCA_044361945.1 Polaromonas sp.
GCAAAACCTGGCTTGGGCTTTCAAGCCGCGTTACTGGCACTGGTTGCAGGCTGGCTGGGTAGGGCCGGGCCGGACCTGAGGGCCCTCGGCCGCCTTTGGCGGCGCCAAGCATTGGATAATGCTGTGAAACATGTTTTATGTTTGAAAAAGTAGGAAGTTGATTAATTCGATTTAATCAACAGCATTGCGGAAAATTGCTGCGCCAGCCGACGATCTGAGCCTTTGATGGCCTCAAGTTTGCTATGCTGCGGCCGATTTCTTAGCTGATAGCCTCTTTTTGACGTGTGCGCACGGATGAGGGGCGGACGAAACCATCAACAGCGGGCAGCTTTTCGGGCTGGCTTTGCGGGACTGACCGATGAAAAGAATTCTTGCTGAAGTGTTGCTGGTATTGGCGCTGGGCGCTGCGGCCTTTTTTGGCTGGACCAATTGGAAAAGCAACACGGCCAATGGGGGTCAGGTCGCCGAGCTGACAACCCAGGTCGAGGAGTCCGGCAAAAAGCTGAAAGCCGCCGAAGAGGCTTTGGCGGAAGCTTTGGCTGAGACCGCCAAGCAAATAGATCCGCTTAAAACCAAGTCGCTGGAGCTCGATGCGGTTCGCACCGCCATGTCGAGTGGCGAAACACTCAAAGACCTGGAAGCTGCCTATAAGAAAGAAAAATCGCTCTCGCCTGATCGGCTGGTGGGTCTGGGTGCGATTCGTCTGCTCACCAAAGGCAGCAAGGACCCGGCCACCGTCGAAGCCTTTAAGAAGGCCCTGGAAAGCGCCGACTGGTCGGGCCGTAAACAGGTTATTTGCGCCGCCCAGAATGCGCTTGCAGCGGCGGGCGAAAAAGTCAACATCATGTCGGAGTGCGAAGGTTCAGGCCAGCCGTCTGACAAAGGGCCGGGCGCTAAATCGGGCGGGCACAGCAGCAAAGCGGGTGACACCAAGCATGCAGTTCACTGGGGTTACGAAGGCGCCATGGGCCCTGAATCCTGGGGCAATGAGTTTCCGACCTGCGCCCGGGGCAAGGCGCAGGCACCGCTGGACATCAAAGGCCCGTTTGAAAAAGCCTTATTCAATGTGTCGCCTGACTACAAGAGCGGGCCGCTGAAGATCATCAACAACGGTCACACCATCCAGGTTAACGTACCACCAGGCAGCAAACTGCGCATTGACAGCCAGCCTTTTGAGTTGGTGCAGTTCCACTTCCACCGCCCCAGCGAAGAGCAGATCAACGGCAAACCCTCGGCCATGGTGGCTCACTTTGTCCACAAAAACAGCGAAGGCCGTCTGGCCGTGCTGGGTGTGATGCTCAAAGAGGGCAATGAAAACCCCGGCATCAAAACGCTTTGGACCCATGCACCGGCCAAAGAAGGCCCCGAAGTCTCACCCGAAGGGGTGAGCTTCAACCCGGGCAATCTGCTGCCGCGTGAGTACGAGTTCTACAGTTACGAAGGCTCCTTGACCACCCCGCCCTGTACCGAAGGCGTGCGGTTTTTTATTCTGAAGTCTCAGGTAAACGTGTCCAGGGAACAGGTTGAAGCTTTCCCCTTCAAGAAAAACGCCAGGCCGGTGCAGCCGCAAAACGGCAGGGCCATTGCGGGCTGATCCTCGGCAGGGTTTTCAGGCTGTAGCCGTCTCTATCTGGTCGGTGATTTCCAGCCAGCGTTCTTCCAGCGTTTGCAGCTCGGCGTCCACGGCCTTGAGGCGTTTACCGGCTTGGGCCATCTCGGCCGGGGCGATGGTCGCCGCCAGCCGGTCTTGCAGGGTCTGGCGCTCGGTGCTCAGGGTTTTCATTTGCGCATCGACTTTGTCGAGCTCTTTTTTCAAGGGCTTGAGGTCGGGTTTGGGCGCCGGTGTTTTGGCTGCTGCTGCCACTGCTTTGGGAGCCGGTGCGTTGCTGGCTTTTTTGGCTTCTTCTCGCTGGCGCTTGGCTTCGTCTAACAGGTAGCGCTGGTAGTCGTCCAGGTCACCGTCAAACGGCGCCACGCCGCCGTGCGAGACCATCCAGAACTCGTCGCACACGGCGCGCAGCAGCGCCCGGTCGTGGCTGACCAGCATGACGGTGCCTTCAAACTCATTGAGCGCCATGGACAGCGCTTCGCGTGTGGCCAGGTCCAGGTGGTTGGTCGGCTCGTCCAGCAGCAAGAGGTTAGGCCGCTGCCAGACGATCATGCACAGCACCAACCTGGCTTTTTCGCCGCCGCTCATGCTGCCCACAGACTGCTTGACCATGTCGCCGCCAAAGTTGAATTGGCCTAAAAAGCTGCGCAGGTCTTGCTCGCGGGTGGGCTGGCCGCTGATCTTGCCCGCCGCTGTGACTTCTTTGACCAGCCGGATCATGTGTTCGAGCGGGTTGTCTGCCGGGCGTAGCACGTCGAGCTCTTGCTGGGCAAAGTAGCCGATGTTCAATCCTTTGCCTTCGAGCATTTCGCCTTCAATCGGCGCCAGCGCGCGGGCGATGGTTTTCACCACGGTGGACTTGCCCTGGCCGTTGGCGCCCAGAATGCCGATGCGCTGACCGGCCAGCACCGACTTGCTGACGTTTTGCACGATGACGGTGGGCGGTGTGCTGTCGGGTGCGTCTTCTGGAGCCGGGTAGCCGAAGTAGACGTTTTGGATCGACAGCATGGGGTTGGGCAGGTTGGCCGGCTCTTTGAACTCGAAGGTGAAGTCGGCTTCGGCCAGCAAGGGCGCAATTTTCTCCATGCGGTCCAGTGCCTTGACGCGGCTTTGCGCCTGCTTGGCTTTGCTGGCCTTGGCCTTGAAGCGGGCAATGAACTTTTGCAGGTGGGCGATTTTGTCTTGCTGCTTGGCGTAAGCGCCTTGTTGCAGCGCCATCTGTTCGGCGCGCAGGTCTTCAAACTTGCTGTAGTTGCCGCCGTAGCGCGTGAGCTTGGCGCTTTCGATGTGCACGGTGACATCGGTCACGGCGTCTAAAAATTCGCGGTCATGGCTGATGACCAGCATGGTGCCCTGGTAGCGTTTGAGCCAGGCTTCCAGCCAGACCAGCGCGTCCAGGTCCAGGTGGTTGGTGGGCTCGTCGAGCAGCAGCAAATCCGACGGGCACATCAGCGCTCTAGCCAGTTGTAAGCGCATGCGCCAGCCGCCTGAAAAGCTGTTGACCGGGTTGTCGAGCTCGCTGACCTTGAAGCCCAAGCCGAGGATCAGCGCCTGGGCGCGGGCCGGTGCGTCGTGCGCGCCGGCGTCATACAAATCCATGTAGGCGTGGGCCATGCGGTCGCCGTCGCCGCTGGCGTCGGCCGCATCAACTTCCGCTTGCGCGGCTTGCAAGACCACATCGCCCTCGATGACGTAGCTGGTGGCGCTTTGCTCGGTTTCGGGCATGTCCTGGGCGACCTGCGACATGCGCCATTGCGCCGGGATGTAGAACTCGCCACCGTCTTCATGCAGCGTGCCGTTGAGCATGGCAAACAGAGATGATTTGCCCGCACCGTTGCGCCCGACCAGACCGACTTTTTCGCCGGGGTTGAGGTTGACAGACGCGCTGTCGAGAATCACTTTGGCGCCGCGACGCAGCACCACGTTTTTGAGGTTAATCATTGAAAAGGGCAGACAGAAAAATAAATCAGCTCAGTTCCTGGCGCGTGAGTAACAGCACCTGGTCACTGCCGGCGCTGGTTTCAAACCACAAGGGAGACAGCGTTGGGAACGCGCGTTCGAAGTTGTCGCGTTCGTTGCCGATTTCGAGCACCAACACGCCATTTTCGCTCATATGTTGCACCGCATCATGAAACAGTGCGCGAATGAAGTCCATGCCGTCCTCGCCACCGGCCAGCGCCAGGGCCGGTTCGGCCCGGAATTCTGCGGGCAAGGCGGCCATGCTGGCGGCGTTGACATAGGGCGGATTGCACACAATCAGGTCGTAGGGGCCGGGGCAGGCGGCCAGACCGTCAGATTCAATCAGTTGGATGCGATCGCTCAGCGCATGCCGGTCAATATTGATGCGGGCCACCGCCAGCGCATCCACGCTGATGTCGGCTGCGTCCACCTGCACATCCGGGTAGGTCATGGCGGCCAGCACGGCCAGGCTGCCGTTGCCGGTGCACAGGTCCAGCACACTCCGGGTGTCTTCGCTCAGCCAGGGGTCGATGCTGCCGTCGGCCAGCAGCTCGGCAATGAAGCTGCGCGGGATGATCACGCGCTCGTCCACGTAAAAGGGCACGCCTTGCAGCCAGGCTTCGCGCGTGAGGTAGGCGGCCGGTAGCCGGCTGCTAATGCGCGACGCGACCAGCTCGTCAACCCGCTGAGATTCTTCAGCACTGACCGGGCGCTCGGCCACGCCGTCCAGGTCGTCCAGCGGCAAGCCCAGGCGCCACATCACAAGCCAAGCGGCTTCGTCAAAAGCAGTTTGGGTGCCGTGGCCAAAACCGTCGGCCGGGCTCAATCCGGCGGCATCTAAGCGTTCGCTGATGGTCTTAATCAGCTTGAGCACCGTCAAAGACGGTGCGCTCATGCCGCCGACAGACGCTCCAGCACGCCCTTGTAGATATTTTTCAGCGGGTCCAGCGAGCTGACCAGCACGTGTTCATCAATCTTGTGGATAGACGCGTTGATGGGGCCCAGTTCAATGAGTTGCGGGCAAATCTTGGCGATAAAGCGGCCGTCACTGGTGCCGCCTGTGGTCGAGAGTTCGGTTTGCAAACCGGTTTCAGCCGTGATGGCGCCGCGCACTGCCTGTACCAGCTCACCCGGTGTGGTGAGAAAAGGCTCGCCGCCCAACGTCCATTGCAGCGTGTAGTCAAGCCCGTGCTTGCTGAGCACAGCTTCCAGGCGCTGCTTAAGTCCCTCAGCGGTCGATTCAGTTGAAAAACGGAAGTTAAAGTCCACCACCAACTCACCGGGTATGACGTTGCCGGCGCCTGTGCCGCCATGCACGTTAGACACCTGCCAGCTGGTGGGCTGAAAAAATTCATTGCCCTTGTCCCATTCGGTGGACACCAGCTCGGCGAGCGCCGGCGCGAATTGGTGCACCGGATTTCTGGCCAGGTGCGGGTAGGCGATGTGGCCTTGAATACCTTTGACGCTGAGCTTGCCGCTGAGCGTACCCCGGCGGCCGTTTTTGATCATGTCGCCCAGCTGATCGACCGAGGTGGGCTCGCCCACAATGCAGTAATCGAGCTTTTCACCGCGCGCTTGAAGTTGCTGGCAGACCACCAGCGTGCCGTCTATAGACGGGCCTTCTTCGTCGCTGGTGATGAGAAACGCTATCGACAAAGCCGGTTTCGGGTGAGCCGCCAGAAACTCTTCGGTCGCCACCACCATGGCGGCAATAGAGCTTTTCATGTCGGCAGCGCCGCGACCGTAAAGCAGGCCATCGCGGTGGCTGGGCGAAAAAGGTGGCGTGGTCCATTGCGCCAGCGGGCCGGTGGGTACCACGTCGGTGTGGCCGGCAAACACCAGCGTTGGCGAACCAGCGCCGGCCGTGCCGGTGAACTTGGCCCACAGGTTGGTAACGCGAAAGTCGTCGGGGCCGCTGACGATGGTCTCACACACAAAGCCCAGCGGCGCCAGACGCGCAGCGATCAGCGCCTGGCAACCCGCGTCTTCGGGTGTGAGCGAGGCGCGGGAGATCAGTTGCTCGGTCAGGTGCAGGGTGGCGCTCATGCGGGGCTTTGTAAGGTCAGTTGCTTAGTCGCGCAGCAGGTCGTTCAGGCTGGTGGTGGCGCGTGTTTTGGCGTCCACACGCTTGACGATCACCGCGCAGTACATCGAGTACTTGCCGCCGGCCTTGGGTAGGTTGCCCGAGACCACCACCGAGCCGGCCGGGATGCGGCCGTAGGTCACGGTGTCGGCTGCGCGGTCATAAATCGGGGTGCTTTGGCCGATGTAAACGCCCATAGAGATCACAGAGTTTTCTTCGACGATGACGCCTTCAACGACTTCAGAGCGGGCGCCGATGAAGCAGTTGTCTTCAATGATGGTCGGGTTGGCTTGCAGCGGCTCGAGAACGCCGCCCAGGCCGACGCCGCCGGACAGGTGCACATTGCTGCCCACCTGGGCACAGCTGCCGACGGTGGCCCAGGTGTCGACCATGGTGCCTTCGCCGACCCAGGCGCCGATGTTCACATAGCTGGGCATCAGGATGGCGCCTTTGGAGATAAAGCTGCCGCGCCTGGCCACAGCCGGCGGCACCACGCGCACGCCGGTGGCGCGCATTTCGGCCTCACTGAGGTGGGCGAATTTTGTTTGCACTTTGTCAAAAAAGCCCAGGTCGCCGGCGCGCATCAAGACGTTGTCTTTCAGGCGAAAGCTCAGCAACACGGCTTTCTTGATCCACTGGTGCGTGGTCCACACGCCCACGCTTTCGCGCGTGGCCACGCGCAGCACGCCTTTGTTGAGCTGGCTGATGACCTGCTCGACAGCGTCCAGCACTTCGGGTGGTGCTGAGGCGGGTGAGAGTTTGCTGCGGTCTTCCCACGCGGCGTCGATGATGGTTTGCAGGGCTTGGGTCATGTTGTTGGCGGTTTTAAAAAAAAGAGCAGTGAAAAAAGTTCAGGCTGCGGGCGCAGCGTGGGCTTGGCAAAAAAGGACAATGCGCTCGGCCGCTTCGCGGCATTCGGCGGTTTCGGCCACAAGGGCCATGCGCACGCGGCCGGCACCGGGGTTGAAGCTTTTGCCGTCAGGCCCCGTCACGTCGCGCGCCAGGTAACTGCCGGGCAAAACCACAACATTGTATTGAGCCAGCAACTCGCTCGAGAAAGCCTCGTCAGAGCCCTTGAAAGCAGCTGGAATCTCGGCCCAAAGGTAAAAGCCGGCGTCGGGCAGCGAAACGTTCATGACGTCTGCCAGCAGGGGGGTGACTTCGGCGAATTTTTGCCGGTACTTCTCGCGGTTGGCCACCACGTGGTCTTCGTCGTCCCAGGCGGCGCGGCTGGCGGCTTGGACCACCGAGCTCATGGCGCTGCCGTGGTAGGTGCGGTAGAGCAAAAATGACTTCATGATGGCTGCGTCACCGGCCACAAAACCGCTGCGCAGGCCGGGTACGTTGCTGCGCTTGGACAGGCTGGTCAGGGCCACCAGGTTTTTGAAGTCATTCCGGCCCAGTGCCGTCGCCGCCTGCAGGCTGCCGAGCGGCGGCTCGGGGCGGAAATAAATCTCGCTGTAGCACTCGTCGGAGGCAATCACAAAGCCGTGGCGGTCGCTCAGATCAAACAGTTGCTTCCATTCGGCCAGCTCAATCACCGCGCCGGTCGGGTTGCCGGGCGAACAGACGATGAGCAGCTGGGTTTTGGCCCAGACCGCCTCGGGCACGGCGGCCCAGTCGATGCCGAAGTTGCGCGCCGGGTCGCTGGGTGCGTAAAACACCTCGGCTCCGGCCAGCAGGGCGGCACCTTCGTAGATTTGATAAAACGGATTGGGCGAGACCACCGTGGCGCCTGGGCGGGTGGCGTCAACGATGGTTTGCGTCAGGGCAAACAGCGCCTCGCGTGAGCCGTTGACCGGCAGCACCTGGGTGGCCGGGTTCAGCGTGACGCTGTAACGCCGGTCTACCCAGTCCACCATGGCCTGGCGCAGCGCCGGCTCGCCCAGCGTGGCCGGGTAACTGGCCAGGCCGGCCAGGCTAGCGCTCAGCGCGGATTTGATGAGTTCAGGCGTGGCATGGCGCGGCTCGCCAATGCCCAGGCTGATCGGCCGAAAAGCCGGGTTGGGAGTGACCTTGGCATGCAGTTGGCGCAGCCGTTCAAAGGGGTAGGGCTGCAGGCGGGCGAGGAGGGGATTCATCTCTGCATTATCGAGGGAAACCCTGTGAGTGCAGTGGCCGCAAATCACTACACTTTAAGTCATGGCTATTGAAACCATGAACCCTGTTGTGATGCCGGCTCAAGAACAGACCCCGGCCCTACCCGGCTTTCGCCTGAGCGATTTGCGTTTTTTGCTGCTGCTTTTGTTGCCTGGGTTCACGCTGCTGGGCGTTTGGAGCGACCCTTCCGCCAGCCCCTGGCGCGCTGCTGCTTTTTACCTGAGTGTTTTGGCACTGGATATCTTGCTGCCCGGCGGGCGCCTTTCGCCGCCACCGGCGCGCAGCTCCTTTTATTTTGTTGCACTGATGCGCCTGTATGTGCCCTTGCAGCTGGCTTTGCAACTGAGCGCCGGCTGGATAGCACTGCACTCGAGCTGGCAGCTTGCACTGGGCCTTGCCCTGACGGTGGGATTTGTGGCTGGAGCGCAGGGCATCACGGTGGCCCATGAGCTGGGACATTCCCGCCACCGCATTGACCGGTTTCTGGGCTGGGTACTGATGAGCAGCGTCTGCTACGCGCATTTCATGGTCGAACATTACCGTGGCCACCACCCGCGTGCCGCCACGCTTGACGACCCGGCGAGCGCGCGCCGGGGTGAAAGCCTGTGGCGTTTTTTGCCGCGCACGCTTTGGGGCAGCTGGCGTAGCGCCTGGGCGCTGGAGTCCCGGCAGCTCGAACAGTTCAATCGCTCGTGGGCCGGAAGCCCGCTGGTCTGGGCATTGGCGGCACAGGTGCTGCTGATCCTGGCGGCGGCATGGGCCGGCCCGACGCTGCTGTTGTTCTGGCTGGTGCAGTCGGCTTTTGCGGTCTGGTTGCTGGAAACCGTCAACTACATTGAGCACTATGGCTTGCAGCGCGGCCAAAGCGACGGGCGGCGCGAAGCCTTTGGCGCAAAGCACGCCTGGAACGCCGACCATCTGGTCAGCAACAGCTTGCTGATCAACCTCCAGCGTCATTCAGACCACCACATGCACCCTTGGAAGCCGTATGCCAGTTTGCAGCGTCTAGCGCCTTCGCCGCAACTGCCAACCGGCTATGCCGGTTGTCTGGCGCTGGCTGCTATTCCGGTGCTCTGGTTCAGCGTGATGCACCCCCGCCTCGGGTCATAATCTAGCCCATTCGCTGACTTGGCGGGATCCCGAAAAAGTGCGATTGAGAATATTAATTTTTTGATAAAACCAATTAATATCAACGAGTTACAGTAACAATTTCATCCTCGTTAGGCTGGTCGTGCGTCTTAATTCCATCAAACTTTCGGGCTTCAAATCATTCGCGGAACCCACCAATTTTGTGCTCCCGGGTCAACTGGTGGGCGTGGTCGGGCCCAATGGCTGCGGCAAATCGAACATCATGGACGCGGTTCGTTGGGTGCTGGGTGAAAGCAGAGCCTCAGAGTTGCGTGGTGAATCCATGCAAGACGTTATCTTCAATGGAACCAACACCCGCAAGCCGGCCAGCCGGTCCAGCGTCGAACTGGTGTTTGACAACGCCGATCACCGTGCCGGCGGTCAGTGGGGTCAGTTTGGCGAGATCGCCGTCAAGCGCGTGCTCACGCGGGACGGCACCTCAAGCTACTACATCAACAACCAGCCGGTGCGCCGGCGTGATGTGCAAGACGTGTTTTTGGGCACAGGTCTTGGTCCGCGCGCTTACGCCATCATCGGCCAGGGCACCATCAGTCGCATCATTGAGTCCAAGCCGGAAGAGTTGCGCCTGTTTCTTGAAGAAGCGGCTGGTGTGTCCAAGTACAAAGAGCGCCGCCGCGAAACGGCCAACCGTTTGTCAGACACGCGCGAAAACCTGACCCGTGTTGAAGACATTCTGCGTGAGCTCAATGCCAATCTGGACAAACTTGAAAAACAGGCCGAGGTGGCACTGCACTACAAGACCTTGCAAGCCGACGGCATGCTCAAGCAGCAGCAGTTGTGGTTTTTAAAGCGCGCCGAGAGCCAGGCTGACCAGTCCAAGGTCCAAGCCGATGCTGAAAAAGCCGTCAATGAATTGGAAAGCCGGCTGGCTGATCTGCGCCACATCGAGGCCGACCTGGAAACGGTGCGTCAGGCGCATTACGCCGCGGGCGATCAGGTCAACCAAGCCCAGGGCAAGCTGTATGAAGCCAGCGCTGAAGTCGGGCGTCTGGAAGCAGAAATCCGCTTTGTGGTCGATGGGCGTGTGCGCGTTGAGCAGCGCCTGGCGCAACTCAAGGAGCAGGCTGCCCAATGGTCGACCCGCCAGGCCGACGCTGCTGTGGAAACCGACAGTCTGAGCGCGCAAGCCGTGCAAGCTGAGGAGCATGCCGAGCTGCTGGCGGCACAAAACGAAGAACAAGCGGGCCAGCTGCCGGCCCTTGAAGAAGCGCTGCGTGCCGCACAATCCACAGCCAATGAGCAGCGCGGCGTCGTGGCGCAGGTACAGCAGCAAATCCAGGTTCTGGCGGCTGACCAACGCAACATCGAAGAGCAAAGTCGTGCTTTGGGTGGGCGCCGGGAGCGCCTGCTGGCAGACCGCAATGCTTTGAACGCTCCGGACGAATCCCGCCTGGTCAACCTCAATGAGCAGTACGCATCGGCCAAGGCCAGCCAGGATCAGGCCCTGGCGGTGCTGCAAGAGCTCACCGACAGCGTGCCCCGCCTGGACGATGAGCGTCGCCAACTGCAGCAAAGCGTCAACAGTGAATCAGCCCGCCAGGCCGACCTGTCGGCGCGTGTTGAGGCGCTCAAAGCATTGCAGGAAAAAGTCAAAACAGACGGCAAGCTCAAGCCCTGGCTGAGCAAGCATGGCCTGGATGGTCTGCAAGGCTTGTGGAGCCGCATCCACATGGAGCAGGGTTGGGAAAACGCTTTAGAGGCCGCGCTGCGCGAACGCTTGGGCGCGCTTGAAGTCAGTCGCCTGGACATGGTGCGCGGCTTTGCCGGCACCGATGGTCGCGATGCGCCGCCGGCCAAACTGTCGTTTTATTCTCCGCCGGTGGCTGGTGCGGCCGCCCGGGCGGGTACCGCTGGACTCAAGCCGCTGGCCGACTACCTGCGCCTGTCCGATGCCGGGCAAAGCGCTTTGCTGGCCGACTGGCTGCAAGGCTGCTACACGGCAGCCAGCCTGGATGAAGCGCTGAGTGGCCGCGGCAAGCTGCAAGCCGGTGAGGTGATTTATGTGCAAGGCGGTCACGCGGTGACGCAGCACAGCGTGAGCTTTTACGCGCAGGATTCCGAGCAAGCCGGACTTCTGGCACGCGCCCAGGAAATTGAAAACCTGGACAAACAACTGCGTGCGCAGGCCTTGATTGGTGACGAGGCGCGCAGCGCCCTGGTGCGCGCTGAGTCTGCTTACAGCGATGCAGCGCAACGCCTGGTTGCGGCGCGCAGCGAGGCCGCTGAAGCTCAGAGCCGCAGCCATGCCCTGCAAGTGGAGGTCTTGCGCCTGTCGCAACTGGCCGAGCAGACCCGTGCCCGGAGTGAGCAGATTCAAGCCGACCTCAGCGAGATCGATGTGAAATTGGATGAGCTGCAAGAGCGCCGCGTGACGGCTGAAGCGCGCTTTGAAGAGCTGGACATGCAACTGGCCGACAGCCAGGAACGCCACGCCCAGCTCGACGATCGTGTGATTGAATGCGAGCGACAGCTCAACGCTTCGCGCGAGCAACAGCGCTCGCTGGAGCGGCAGACGCAAGAGGCGCAATTTGCGCTGCGCAGCCTGGCCTCGCGCCGCGAAGAGCTGGCCCGCGCCATCGACATGGCCGCGCAACAAGCGGCCTCGCTGGCCGACGAAGAGCAACGCGCCAAAGACGAGCTTTCGCGTTTGAGCGATGCGGCGGCACAGGCCGGCTTGCAAAGCGCGCTGGCTGTCAAACTCGAGCGCGAAGCCGATCTGGGTGCCAAACGCAGCCAGTACGACGACCTGAGCGCCAAACTGCGTGCCAGCGACGAACGCCGCCTGCAGCTCGAGCGTCAGCTCGACCCGCTGCGCCAGCGCATCACGGAAATGCAGCTCAAAGAGCAGGCCGCGCGTCTGGGCTTTGAGCAATATGCCCAACTTTTGACAGATGCCGAGGCCGACCTTGAAGCGCTTCAACTGTCGATTGAAACCGGTAACGTGCGCTTGAGTGGACTGCAAACTGAGATTGATCGCATCAACCGCGAAATCCAGTCCCTGGGCGCGGTCAATCTGGCGGCACTCGATGAGTTGACCAGCGCACGG
>JBIKHX010000284.1:0-3595 GCA_044361945.1 Polaromonas sp.
TGATAAAAAGAAAAAGCACTCACGAAAAAACTCAAACGAAAGCCGGCTCGGGCAGGCCGCGCACGCCGGGGCGCAACGCAAACACACTGCCGGCCAGCGGCTGATCGCTCAGATCGACATCGCCACTGGGGCGAATCGAGGTGACGAACAAGGTGTCCAGCCCGGCGCCACCAAAGGCGCACATGGCTGGCTTTTTAACGGGTACGGCCAGCGAGCGGTCCAGCTTGCCCGCCGGCGTGAAGCGATGAATGAGGCCGGCATCGTTGCCGCAAATCCAGTAGCAGCCATCAGCGTCCACAGCAGCGCCATCTGGCCGGCCGGGATAGGCGTTCATGTCCACAAACAGCCTGCGATTCGATGGCGTGCCGCTGTCGGTGTCGTAGTCAAAAGCCCAGATGCTTTGCACTGTGGGATGTGAGTCCGACAAATACATGACACGGCCGTCCGGGCTGAAGCCCAGACCGTTGGACGTGATCAAGCCGTCGATGAGCTTGTGCAGACCCGCTGCGTCATAGCGGTACAGCGCACCATCTTTCGAAGCCAAGCCCATGTTCATCACCATGGTGCCGGCCCACATGCGCCCCTGACGGTCGCAGCGCCCGTCGTTAAAACGCATTTTCTGGCTGGCGTGCACCACCGGGGCCAACAACTTGCTTTGCAGCGCGGCGCCTTCGGTTTGCAATTCAAAAATACCGCTTTCCATGCCGGCGATCCAACGCCCGACTCGCCCGCCCCAGGCGATGCAGGCCAGCAGCTCGGGTGCCAGCCAGCTGCTGAGCTGGCCGCTGGCCGCATCCCAACGCCAAAGAGCACGTGCCGGAATATCGACCCAATAGAGCGCCTGCTCGCCCACATGCCAGACAGGGCTTTCACCGGTGCCATGGCGGGCGTCTACGAGGAGTTCGGCTTGGGGCTGCATGGCGTTCAATCAGTGAAAGGGCCGGCTTTGACAAAGCCGCCGCCCTGGAATTGCACCGCAGGGTCGCTCAGGTCAGGCGCGCTGGTGCGGGCATAGACGGCGTCGCGAAAAACGTCCGAGCTGTCTTGCGCCTTGAAACCCACATGGTTGGCCTGCGAGTTGTCCCACCAGGTCACCGCGTTGTTGGACATGCCGAACACAATGCTGTGCGAAAGCACGGGCGTGGTCAAGCAGGCGGTGATCAGGCGGTGCAGGTCGTCATAGCTCAGCCAGGTGGCCAGCATGCGGCGGTCGCGCGGCTCGGGAAACGATGAGCCGATGCGCACGCAGGCGGTCTCAATCCCGTAGCGGTCAAAATAAAATCGCGACAGGTCTTCACCAAAGGCTTTGCTCAGACCGTAAAAACCATCGGGCCGCGGCGGATGGCTGGCGTTGATGGTTTCGCCCTGTCGGTAAAAGCCGGTGACATGGTTAGAGCTGGCAAACACCACTCGCTTGACGCCGTGCTTGCGGGCAGCCTCGTAGAGGTTGTACATGCCCAATATATTGGCCTGCAAAATGGGATGAAACGGCCCCTCTACCGAAACGCCGCCCAGGTGAACAATCGCGTCCACGCCGCGCACCATCGCGTCGACCGCTGCGGCATCGGCCAAGTCGGCCAGCATGATTTCTTCGGCCGCACCGGCTTGGCCAAAGTCTTGAATGTCAGACAGCCTGAGCAGCTTGCAGTTGGCCTTGAGGCGTTCGCGCAAGGCCTTGCCCAGACCGCCGGCGGCGCCGGTCAGCAGCAATTTGTCGTGAGATTGAATTGTCATTGGGTTATCCGCACTGGATTTGTGTGAGAAGTTTGTTAGAGTCGAGCAGCGTAACAAGTTATAGGTTGTCTGATGACTTTAGATTCTCACTTTCGCGGACGGCTCTGTCAACGCAGTTTGACATGATCATGGTGGAAACCCCTGCTTCTGAGCGACCGCGCCGTGCCCGCGGTCTGGTCGACGGAATTGTTGAAGGCTTGCTCAACAGCATGCACGACGGACAATTGAAACCCGGCGAAAAACTGCCCACAGAGGCCGAAATCATGGCCCGCTTTGATGTCAGCCGCACAGTGGTGCGAGAAGCACTGTCCAAACTGCAGGCCTCCGGTCTGGTCGAGACGCGGCACGGTATCGGCACCTTTGTGCTTCCGCCGGCGGACAAGACCAACTTCAAGATCGCGGCCGGCGACTTGGCCACGCTGGCCGACGTGATTTCGGTGCTGGAGCTGCGCATCAGCCTGGAAACAGAAGCCGCCGGACTGGCCGCCCAAAGGCGTACCGACGACAACCTGCAAGCCATGGCCCGCGCCCTGCAAGCCTTTCATGACGCTATCGGCACCGACTCGGACGGCGTGCCGCCTGACTTTCAGTTCCACATGGAAGTGGCGCGCGCAACCGGCAACCAGCACTTTGCCGACCTGATGGATTACCTGGGCACCATGATCATTCCGCGCACCCGGCTCAACACCCCGCAAAGCGCGCCCGAGGGCCGGCTGAACTACCTGCAACGCGTGCACGGCGAGCATGAAAGCATCTACAACGCCATCCGCCAACAGGACACCGAAGCCGCCCGCGCCGCCATGCGAACCCATTTGTCCAACAGCCGCGAAAGGCTGCGGCAAGCTCAAAACCCCGCTTAAGTTATCAGACAACTGACACCTAAACACAGCCATGACCGATCTCAAAGCCTCCGCCGCCGCCACGCCCCGCATCACCCGTGTGCAAGTCATTCCGGTTGCCGGCCATGACGGCATGCTGCTCAACCTGAGTGGTGCGCACGGCCCTTTTTTCACGCGCAACCTGCTGATCCTGACCGACAGTTCGGGCCGTACCGGCGTCGGTGAAGTGCCGGGTGGCGAAAAAATCCGCAACACCCTGGAAGACGCACGCCCCCTGATTGAAGGCCAGGCGCTGGGCAACTGGAACCACATCCTCAACAGCCTGCGCACCGCTTTTGCCGGGCGTGACAGCGGCGGTCGCGGCAACCAGACTTTTGACCTGCGCGTGGCCATCCACGCCGTCACGGCGGTTGAAAGCGCCCTGCTGGACTTGCTCGGCCAGTTTCTGGGCGTGCCGGTGGCAGCGCTGTTGGGCGAAGGCCAGCAACGCGACTCGGTGGCCATGCTGGGCTATTTGTTTTATGTGGCAGACCGCCAAAAGACCGACCTGCCCTACCGCAGCGAGCCCGGCGGCGACGACTGGCAGCGCTTGCGCCATGAAGTGGCGATGGACCCGCAAGCCATCGTGCGACTGGCTGAAGCCGCCCACGCACGCTACGGCTTCAAGGACTTCAAACTCAAAGGCGGCGTACTGCGCGGCGAAGAAGAAATCGAAGCCATCGTGGCGCTGTCAGAGCGCTTTCCCGACGCCGGCATCACGCTGGACCCGAACGGCGGCTGGCTGCTCAAAGACGCCATCCGCCTGTGCCGCGACCGCCACAAGGAACTCGCCTACGCCGAAGACCCCTGCGGCGCCGAAGGGGTTTTCTCGGGCCGCGAGGTGATGGCCGAGTTCCGCCGCGCCACCGGCCTGCGCACCGCCACCAACATGATCGCCACCGACTGGCGCGAGATGGCGCACACCATTCATTTGCAGTCGGTCGACATTCCGCTGGCCGATCCGCATTTCTGGACCATGCAGG
>JBIKHX010000285.1:0-3582 GCA_044361945.1 Polaromonas sp.
GTTGAAAAACTCCGGCTGCTCGCCGGGCGCCACCGCCCCGGCTGCATACAACAAGGGTAAAAAGTGCTCGTGGCTGGGGTGCGCCATGCTGGCCAGGCTGCCCAGCTTTTGAAAATTCTGCAGCGCGTCCAGCTGCCCCTGCTGCACCTGCCCGGCCATGGTCTGGTCAAACTCCAGCGCCCAGTCGAAAGCCTGGTTGCCTGCCGCACCGCGCTGCGCCTGCTGCAGGTTATGAACCACATTGCCGCTGGCCACCACCAGCACGCCGCGCTGGCGCAAGGCCTTGAGCTGGCCGGCCAGCGCGTAGTGCTCTGAAGGGGCCCGGCTGTAGTCCATGCTCAGCTGCACCACGGGAATGTCCGCTGCAGGAAACATGGGCTTGAGCACCGACCAGGCACCGTGGTCCAGGCCCCAACTGGTGTCCAGACCCAAAGGTGCCGAAGCCCGCTGGCGCACCGCCAGACTGATCTCGGCGGCGGCATCCGGCTCCCCGGGCGCAGGGTATTGCTGGTCAAACAGCTCTTGAGGAAAACCGCCGAAGTCATGAATCGTCTTGGGTTGCGCAATGGCAGTCAGCCACCAGCCCTCGGTCAGCCAGTGCGCTGAGATGCACAAAATCAGCTGCGGCACAGGCCAGTCCGAGCCAAAGCGCGCGCCCAGCGCCTGCCAGCTGCGGCGGTATTCGTTGTCGCTGATCACATTCATGGGGCTGCCATGCCCTATAAAAAGCACTGGCATGGGGTCGGACGCTTTTAGTTTTCGCCATTGCAAAGTCGCAAGGCGGTCCATACTTTGGGCCATGTCGATTCAAACCTTTAAAAATCACCCGCAAGCTGGCTGGGGTAAGGCCTTCAGAGCCAAATTCCCCTCTAGTGCCCAAGCGCAACTTGCACTAAATTAACGATCACCGGCGAGCTCGGCACTGAATTAGTGGTTTCACTCGTATTTTCAAGCGCTGCTGCTGTTATATTGCACTGCAACATTGTCACCTGACACATCCTCTAAGGGTTCAGCCATGCTTTATCAAATTTACGAAACCCAGCGCACCATGATGGAGCCATTCGTTGATTTTGCTCAGGCCGCAGCCAAGCTCTACAGCAACCCCCTGACGCCTGCGGGTCAGAGTCCTTTAGCCCAGCGTGTTGCTGCCGGCTACAGCCTGCTCTACCGCCTTGGCAAAGACTACGAAAAACCAAGCTTTGGACTGAACACGGTGGACGTCGACGGCACCAGCGTGGCCGTGCATGAACGCATTGATCTGGACAAGCCGTTTTGCGAACTGCGCCGTTTTAAGCGCTTCACCGACGACCCGGTCACACTGACGCGCCTGAAATCGCAACCCGTGGTGCTGATTGTGGCCCCCCTGTCAGGCCATTACGCTACTTTGCTGCGCGACACCGTCAAGACCATGCTCAAAGACCACAAGGTCTACATCACCGACTGGAAAAATGCCCGCATCGTCCCTTTGTCTGAAGGCAAATTCGACCTCGACGACTATGTCAATTACGTGCAGGAATTCATTCGCCACCTGCAAGGCGCTTACGGCAACTGCCACGTTATCAGCGTCTGCCAGCCCACCGTGCCGGTTCTGGCCGCTATTTCCCTGATGGCCAGCCGGGGTGAAACCACACCCTTGAGCATGACCATGATGGGCGGACCCATCGACGCACGAAAGTCCCCGACGGCGGTCAACAACCTGGCCATGAACAAGAGCTACAGCTGGTTCGAGAACAATGTGATCTTTCGCGTACCCAGCAACTTTCCGGGTGCTGGGCGGCGCGTTTACCCCGGTTTTTTGCAACACACAGGCTTTGTGGCCATGAACCCGGACCGGCACGCTACCAGCCACTACGACTACTTCAAAGACCTGCTCAAAGGCGACGACGCCAGCGCCGAAGCGCACCGCAAGTTCTATGACGAGTACAACGCCGTGCTCGACATGGACGCCGATTACTACCTGGACACCATCAAAACCGTATTCCAGGACTTCAATCTCGTGCATGGCACCTGGGATGTGCGCAACCCGCAAGGCCAGCTAGAACGCGTCCGCCCGCAAGACATCCGAACCACGGCGCAGTTCACCATCGAAGGCGAGCTCGACGACATCTCCGGATCCGGCCAAACACAAGCTGCCCAAGGCCTGTGCACAGGCATTCCCAAAGCCAGACAAAAGCACCTTGAAGTCAAGGGCGCAGGTCACTACGGCATCTTCAGCGGCCGCCGCTGGCGCGAAAGTGCTTACCCGGCTGTCAAGGCCTTCATCCTGTCTAACAACAAGCCCTCAGCCCCAATTGCAGCTACTGCCAAGCCACCAGCCAAACGCCAATCGCCTTCTGTTGCGCTGGCTGCAGCCAAGAAAAGCCCAGCCAAATTCGTGAACAGCACCCGCCCCAAAACAGCGGGTAAAGCCAAGCCGGCGACACGCAAGTAAGCTCTCGCGGCGCCTTGCAAACAGGTCTGGCATGAGTGCGCCCAACATGTCATTGCAAAGCATGGCGGATCGGCTCAATGATGCTCTGCCGCAAACCCAATGCACACGCTGCGGCTACCCGGACTGTGCCGGTTACGCCCAGGCCATGGCCCAAGGCGAAGCAGACATCAACCGATGCCCGCCCGGCGGCGCTGAAGGCATAGTGCGCCTGGCCCAACTGACCGGGCGGCCTGTCATTGAACTGGATGCATCGCTGGGCTTCGAAGGGCCGCGCACCGTGGCCGTCATCGATGAAGCCTGGTGCATTGGTTGCACCTTGTGTTTACCGGTGTGCCCCACCGACGCCATTGTGGGCAGCAACAAGCGCATGCACAGTGTGATCGAGCAGCACTGCACAGGTTGCGAGCTGTGTTTGCCCGTATGTCCTGTTGACTGCATCAGCCTGGTCGATGTCAGTGGTAAGAAAACCGGCTGGAGCGCATGGTCAGCGCCTCAAGCAGACGCAGCGCGAGAGCGCTATGCGGTTCACCAGATCCGGCTGGCAAAAGAGCCTCTGGCCAAGGCCAGGCGACTGGAAAAAAAAGCCGAAACCAAACTGGCAGACCTGGCGACGCACACCAAGCACACCCAGCCCGCAGAGCTGGACGCCAAGCGCACCGTCATCGAAGCTGCGCTGGCCCGGGCCAGAGCCCGACGCGGCTAAGCCAGTTAAACCCGGCTAAACCGGGCTTCTCGCCGCGACCGGTAGCTCCGGTTTCAAGCAGGCAAGACTGTCAGGCCCAGCACCGTTGGCTCAAAAGCGTGCAGCGAAGTTGCGCCCCCCGTGTGCAAAAACAGCACTTTTTCGTCCGGCTTGAAGTAGCCCTGACGCGCCAGACCGATCAGGCCGGCCATGATTTTTCCGGTGTAGACCGGGTCCAGCAAAATAGCCTCGGTGCGCGCGAGCATCTGCACGGCCTCAACCATGGCTGCGTTAGGCACCGAGTACTTGGGGCGCCACCAGTTACCGAAACTCAACACCGCCTCACGCGGCACCGTGATGTTCAGACCCAGCAGGTCGGCCACGGCCTGGGCTTCCTTGTGGACCAAGGGGTCCTGGTCCACCGGATCGCGGCTGACACCGATGCCGATGATAGGAATAGGAATATGGT
>JBIKHX010000286.1:0-3571 GCA_044361945.1 Polaromonas sp.
GACATGCCCATCAGGTAGCGCGTGTTGTAGGTGCCGTGCGAGTAAAACTCCCAGCCGTTGTCGGCGCAGGCCTTGATGACTTCGGGGTGGTGTTCGCACACCGCCACATTGAGCGAGACGCTGCCGCGCACATTGCAACGCTTCATGGCTTCAAGCATGCGCCAGAAACCCGCCCGGTTGCCGTAGTCGCGGTAGGAATAATTGAGCACGTCGGGTGCCGGCCGGGCCCAGGGCGCACGGGCCGGGTTGCGCGGCGGGTTGAGCTCGTAGAACTCCACATTGGGCGCCACCCAGAAAGCCACTCTGGCACCGTTGGGCCATTGGATGACCGGACGCTGCGCGTTGTAGGGCAGGTAGTCGTAAAGCGCAGGGTCGCGTTTCAAGGCCGGGCTCCGGCAGCCGAGGGCACACGGCGAAGTTGCTCGATGGTCTCGGCCACCGTCAGCACATCGGCGTATTTCAGGCCCATGTCATACAGGTTGGCGAAATGTGGTGACTCATGCTTGTCGGCTACGCACTCTTCGGGGACGATGGTGCGATAGCTGCGGGAAATGCTGTCCACCACGGTGGCGCGCACACAGCCCGAAGTAGAGCCGCCGGTCACCACGATGGTGTCCACGCCATGAAAGTTGAAGACCGAGCCGAGGTTGGTTTCAAAAAAGGCCGACGCCATGCGCTTGTTGATGACGATGTCGCGTTTGTGGTCGATCACCAGCCGGTCGTCAAACTCGGCGCGGCGGCTTGCGACCTTGATGTTTTGCAACGAATCCGGCGTGTCGGTGCGCGTGCCCCAGACACCGCAGTCCTCGCCCGAGTCCATGTAGGCCACATAGGTCCAGACCACCGGAAAGCCCTTGGCGCGAAATTCAGCGGCCAGGGTGTTCACGTACTCCAGCTGGCGCGGATCGGTTTCGTAGGCAGTGGCGAACTCGCCCACGTTGGTATAGGCTTTTTGCAGGTCGATGTTGATCAGCGCCGGCATCTTGCCGAAACCAAAACGCTTGCGGGTGGGGTTGGCCTTGATGTCGCTGAAAAGCTGGCGGGCCGTCTTGCTGGAGGCTTCCATTCGGGCTGTCTTTCAATGAGAGAGGGCGCAGGCTGAAGGCCCGCTGAACCCTGCCGCCATGGTGCCCCCGCTGGTTTGTTCTGTCAATAGAACAAATACAGGCCGGCCCGCGGCCGCTTAGCCCTTGTGCTCAGTTTCCAGCAAGTCCAGCAAGCGCTGGTTGAAAGCGTCCGCTTGCTCAAACTGCGCCCAGTGGCCGGCAGCCGAAATTGCGTGCATGCCCCGGAAACCAGGCGCCTGTTGCAGCGCATTTTCAAATGCCTGGGTCTGCCCTTTGTAAAAAGGGTCGTGCTCACCGTACATCGCGAGAACCGGGCAACGCAGCCCGGGCATGGTGCGCGCCAAAATATCGGTGCGCGAAAGGCGGCGCTTGGGCAACCTGTCCCGCACGGCATTGGCCGATTGCAGCGCACAAGCCAGCGGTGTGATGGCCTCAGGGTCGTGCAGCATCAGCAGCTGCAGGTTGTGACGGTGAACAGCCAAGCGCTGCGCCTCGCCGGGCAAGTGACGCCAGCCCTTGAGCTTGAAGGGCACCAGCGCCTGCAAGCCCATGCCGGGTGTGCCGATCAGCACCAAAGTAGCCACCCGTGCGGGAAACGCGCTGGCCAGCAAGCCGGCCGTCAAACCGCCAAATGAGAAACCCGCCACATCGCAAGCCGCCACGCCCAACAGTTCGGTCAGACCTTGCTCGAGTGGCGCAGGCATGGCATCGGCGTCAGCACCTGAGGGCGGCAAAGCAGAGTCGCCAAATCCCGGCAGATCAGGCACCAGCACACGCCGGCCTGAGGCGGCCAGAGGCAGAACATTGCGCAGCCAGTGCGTCCAGCTGCCGCTGCCGCCATGCAAGAGCAGCAGCGGCGGCAAGGCAGGGTCAGCGCCCTGCTCTCCCCAGACATGCCACACCAGATCGCCCACCCCGCAAGGCGTGCACACGCGGCGGGCGCGCTGCAACACAGCGCTGACTTCAGCCGGCACATTCATTCCTGCACCTTGCCGCGCAAATTTTTGATGTCTGAACGCAGGCTTTTGCCTTCCAAACGCCGCTGCTTAGAGCCAAAGGTCGGCTTGGTGGCTCGCCGCGCTTTGGGCGGCACCGCCACGCTGTCAACGACCTCTTGCAGACGCGCCAGTGCGTCGCTGCGGTTCATCTCCTGGGTGCGATGTTGCTGGGCTTTGAGCACCAGCACGCCGCTCTGTGTGATGCGGCTGTCACTGAGCGCGAGCAAGCGCTCTTTGATCTCTGCCGGCAAAGACGATGCGGCAATGTCAAAGCGCAGATGCACCGCGCTGGAGACCTTGTTGACGTTTTGCCCGCCCGCCCCCTGCGCCCGGATCGCGCTGAACTCGACCTCGCGCTCGTCGACAGGGTAATGGGAAGAGGTGACCATGGCGACATTGTGCCGCGCCTCTCGTCAAAGATGGATCCCCGCTTTCGCGAGGATGAAAGATTAGAAACCGTCATTCCCGCGCAGGCGGGAATCCAGCCCCTGCAGCAAATGCAAAAAGCATGAATCCCAGCTTGCGCGAGGTTGACAAAAAATGCGCACGCCGCATGCGCGCGGATGACGGGCGAGTTGTAGCCTTAGCCTTGCCCAGCGAAAAATTCTTCCAGCAAAGCCGCAAACGCCGCCGGCTGCTCCACCGCGCTCAGGTGCGCAGCAGGCAAGGTGGCAAGTCTGGCGCCGGGCAGGCTGCTGACGATGGCTTCAGACAGAGCGGCCGGCGTGGCTTCGTCGCGGGTGCCGGCAATCACCAGCGCCGGGCAGCGTATGCCGGCGTTGCTGCTTCTGAAATCCATGCCGGCCACGGCAGCGCAACTGGCGACGTAGGGAGCAGCGGCCATTTTTTCGAGGCGCTGGCGCAGGTCGGCCACCAGCGCAGCGCCGCCATCGGCTGTGTCAGCGCAGAACTCCGGCGTGAACCAGCGCTGGATCGCGCCTTCGGCAATGGCGCCCACGCCTTGCGCCTCGACGGTGGCCATGCGGGCATGCCACATGGCGCGGACGGCATCGTTGTAGTAATTGGCGGCGTTGGCGATGGTGATGCTTTTGACCCGCTGCGGATAGCGCGCAGCCAATGACTGCGCCGTCATGGCACCCATGCTCAGGCCAACAAAATGCACAGGGCCGCCGGCCTGGGCCTGGATCAGCGCTGCTGCATCATCTGCCAACATGTCCATGGTGTAGGGCCCATCAGGCGCTGCCGACTGGCCATGGCCGCGGTGGTCATAGCGCAAGACCGTGAAGCGCTGCTTGAGAATAGCGGTCACGCCGTCCCACATCGTCAGGTCACAACCCAGCGCATGGCTGAGCACCACCACCGGGCCCTGCCCTTCGCGCAGCCAATGCAGGCGCGGCAAGGTGTTGGCTTCAGTGGGCAACAAACCCTTTTCGCGCAAGATAGCCCCGGCCACCGAAAACGCATGGTTGGCCGCCGGCACGCCGCAGTAAATGGCGGCCTGCATGATCACTTCCTTGATGTCGTCCGGCGTCAGGCGCGACTCGG
>JBIKHX010000287.1:0-3562 GCA_044361945.1 Polaromonas sp.
AGCCGCCGCAGACCGAAGCCATCGACGAGGAGCCGTTGGACTCGGTGATCTCGCTGACCACGCGCATGGTGTACGGAAAGTCTTCCTTGTTGGGCAGCACAGCGATCAGCGCACGCTTGGCCAGACGGCCGTGGCCGATTTCACGGCGCTTTGGCGAGCCCACGCGACCGGTTTCGCCGGTGGCGAACGGAGGCATGTTGTAGTGCAGCATGAAGCGGTCTTCGTAGTCGCCGCTCAAAGCGTCGATGCGCTGCGCGTCGCGCTCGGTGCCCAGCGTAGTGACCACCAGGGCCTGGGTTTCACCGCGGGTGAACAGGGCAGAGCCGTGGGTGCGCGGCAGCACGGAGTTGCGGATCTCAATGGCGCGCACGGTGCGTGTGTCGCGGCCGTCAATGCGCGGCTCGCCGGCCAGAATCTGGCTGCGAACGATTTTGGCTTCGATGTCAAACAGCATGCCTTCAACGGCCACACCATCGAACGCCACGCCGTCAGCCTTGAGCGCGGCCATGACCTCAGAGGTCACCACGCGGCAGGCTTGTGTGCGGGCTTGTTTGGCGCGGATCTGGTAAGCGGCTTCGAGCTTGGCAGCAGCCAGCTCATTGACCTTTGCGATCAGCGGCAGATCTTTGGCAGGCGCTTGCCAGGCCCAGACCGGCTTGCCGGCGTCACGCACGAGTTCGTGGATGGCGTTGATGGCGATGTTGCCCTGCTCATGGCCAAACACCACGGCGCCGAGCATGATTTCTTCAGACAGTTGCTGGGCTTCAGACTCGACCATCAGCACAGCGGCTTCGGTACCGGCCACGACCAGGTCCATCTGCGAATCTTTGAGCTGGGTCTTGCCGGGGTTGAGCACGTACTGGCCGTCGATGTAGGCCACGCGGGCGGCGCCGATCGGGCCGTTGAACGGAATGCCGGAGATCGACAGCGCGGCGCTCGAAGCGATCAGCGCAGGAATGTCGCCTTCGACTTCAGGGTTGAGCGACAAAACATGAACCACAACCTGAACTTCATTGAAGAAGCCTTCAGGAAACAACGGGCGGATCGGGCGGTCGATCAGGCGCGAAGTCAGGGTTTCAAACTCACTGGGGCGGCCTTCGCGTTTGAAGAAGCTACCGGGAATACGGCCTGCGGCGTAGGTTTTCTCGAGGTAGTCCACCGTCAGGGGAAAGAAGTCCTGGCCGGGCTTGGCGTCGGTCTTGGCGACCACGGTGGCCAGCACCACGGTGCCGTCCATGTCAACCATGACGGCGCCGCTGGACTGGCGGGCGATTTCGCCGGTTTCCATCGTGACCTTGTGTTGGCCCCACTGGAAGGTTTTGCTGACTTTATTAAACATGCTCATTGCGATTGCTCCATTGAATCCGGGCGCATAAGGCTGCTACCCAATGCCCGGAGCGGGCCGGCTGAACACGATGCCATTCCACAAAATGCCTGAGAACCTCCTGAAACCGGGGTTGTGAGAGGACTTTTCTTGTGGAATGACACAGCGCGTGCTCTTTTTGCCTTGCTCCGAAGTAAAAAACGCCTGAGCTAGTGAACTAACTCAGGCGTTCTTCAAAGTTGTCAGTGCTTACTTGCGCAGGCCAAGCTTGGCGATCAGCGCAACATAACGGGATGCATCCTTGGACCTCAGGTAGTCCAGCAGTTTGCGGCGGCGGCTGACCATGCGCAACAGACCGCGGCGGCCGTGGTGGTCTTTGGCGTGGGTCTTGAAGTGAGGCATCAATTCATTGATGCGGCCGGTCAGCAGGGCCACTTGAACTTCCGGGCTGCCGGTATCGCCAGCCTGGCGTGCATTGGCCTGAACGATGTCGGCCTTGATCGATTTTGCAATCATGGGTTTTCCCTTTAGGAACTTGCGAACGGAGCAGTGTTCCCGAAGTGGGACTTGACCGCTGACCGCCGTGTTATTTGCCGCACCGGCACGGGGCCGATTTAGCAAAGCCTTGGATTATAGCCCAGCGGGAGGCTTGTTTTGGGCCAGCCAAACAGCCAGCCTTTGCACCCCCTGGCGCAGGCGCTGTGGCTGCTGGCTGGCAAAACACCAGCGCAGCCAACCCTGCTCAGCGGGCTCAGTGCTGTTTGTAAACGCCGCACCCGGGGCCAAACCCAATCCGGCCTCGGCCACCAGGCGCTTGGCGGTGGCCAGCGAGTCCTGGAACTCCGGACGCCCCGTCAGGCGGAAAAACGCGTACATGCCGCCGGCCGCCGGCGCCAGCTGCACGCCCGGCAGCGCCTGCAACAGCGGCACCAAGGTATCGCGGCAGGCCTTGAGGTGCGCCACCACACGGGGCGTGACCTCGGCGGTGCGCTGCAACGCCACCACCCCGGCACGCTGCACAAACACCGGCGAGCAGGAGGTGTTGAACTCGATCAGCTTGCCCATCTGCGGCGTCATGCTGAGCGGCATCACCAGCCAGCCCAGGCGCCAGCCTGTCATCAAAAAACTCTTGGAAAAGCTGTGCACCACCACCAGCCTGTCCTGGGGATCTGCAATGTCCAGAAAACTTGGCGCGCAGCCATTGGGCGTGGGTTCGTAATACAGCCGCTCATACACCTCGTCGGCCAGGATCCAGGTGCCTGTGCTGCGGCAATGCGCCAGCAAGGCTTGCTGCTCGGCGCGGCTGAGCGTCCAGCCGGTCGGGTTGTTGGGCGCGTTGAGCACCAAAAGCTTCGTGGCCGGCGTGATGGCCGCCAGCAGCGCGGCCATGTCCAGCTGCCATTGGCCGTCTACAGGCCGCAGGCTGACGCAATGCACCTCGGCGCCCATGATGGCCGGCTGCGCCGTCAGGTTCGGCCAGACGGGCGTGACCACCACCACCCGGTCGCCGGCATTGACCAGCGCCTGCACCGCCAGCATCAGCGCGTTCACACCACCGGACGTCACCGCCACGCGGTCCACACCCACGGGCGCGGCACCGGCTGTGCGTATGGCGCTGCAGTAACGGGCAATTTCCTCGCGCAGCTCGGGCAGGCCCAGGTTGTGCGCGTAAAAGGTTTCGCCGCTGGTCAATGAATCAGCTGCCGCTTGCCGTATGAAAGCCGGTGTCACTTCATCGCTTTCGCCAAACCAGAACTTGAGCACGTCGTCACGCCCCATGGCGGCATTGGCCACCTGGCGGATCATGGATTCTTCGAGGTTCAGGACGGCTTGGCGCATGGCAAAAGGCCTTTGTAAATCATCAAATTTAGGAAGGGCTCACGACGGCCGGTTCATCTGGCAACTGTGCGGCTGCTCGGCGCCGGTCTGCGAAATGGTTTTGATGACCCTGAAACCAAAGCCGGAACCTTCAACATCAAACTTCACACCGGGCGAGCCCTGCCGGTCCATCACCGCCACCCGCAGCGGCTGCTGAAACTGGTGGTCGGCCGCGCGCATGGCGCCTGCCAGGCCGGACACATTGACACTGGCTTTTTCCAGCTGCCGCGCCACTGCGGCCGCCTCCAGGCTGCCGGCTTTTTCGATGCTCTGGGTCAGCGCCTCGACCATGAGCTGCATGCGCATGTGCACATAGTCGTCCTGCGGCTTGGGAAAGCGCTGGCGAAAGGCCTGGTAAAA
>JBIKHX010000290.1:0-3546 GCA_044361945.1 Polaromonas sp.
AGTCCGGCGAGCAAGTGGCCATTATTGGTCCGTCCGGCGCGGGCAAAACCACCTTGCTGCAATTGACTGCTTGCGCTTTAAAACCCACGACGGGGTCGCTCCAGCTGGGCGACGTGGACCCTTGGGGTTTACCGATACGCGGGCTTCAAAAGTTGCGAGCGACCTTATTTTTGGCACCGCAAGTGCCGCCTTTGCCGCCGCGCCAGCGTGTGGTCACCGCGGTACTAGCCGGGCTTTTGCCGCAAATGGGTATTTGGGCGAGCCTTCGCAGCCTGTTTTATCCGAAGCATATTGAAACGGCTGATGCAGCCCTGGCCAGGTTTGATTTGGCTGACAAGCTTTTCGAGCGGGTTGATCGCCTGTCAGGCGGTGAGAGGCAACGTGTGGGGCTGGCGCGAATTTTGGCGTCGAACGCGCAGTTGCTGCTGGTTGACGAGCCGCTGTCAGCGCTGGACCCAGCGCGCAGTGAGCAGGCCATCAAAGCACTGACCGATATCGCTGCCGAGCGCGGCGCAACGCTGGTGGCGACCTTGCACCATGTTGATATGGCACTGCGGTCATTTCCGAGAATCATTGGCATGCGCGATGGTCAGCTTGTTTTTGATCTTCCTGCGGCGCAAGTTTCAACGAGGCACCTGCATGACTTGTACGCGCAGCACTTGCATGAGCTCGATGGGCCGGCAGTGGCGGCTAATCAGGCGCCCGATGCGCCGTCACTTCCTGCTGCGATGCATTGCCGCTGATGCAGACGGTGCTTTCGCGAAACCAAAAGCGCGACCCCACTAAGCGCGAACCGTCTAAGCGCGACCCGGCCTGGATGGGTCGCCTGTTCTGGCTGCTGGCTGGCGCAGCACTGCTGTGGCCTACGTTTGTACTGACTGAATTCAAAGTCTGGACACTGTTTGAGGCCAGTAATTTAAAGCCGACCTTGAAATTTTTAAGTGACTTCTTTCCACCAAAAATAGAGGGCGAATTTTTACTGCTGGTCGCCAAGGAAACCTGGCGCACGGTTGCCATTGCCACTGCCGGTATAGCTCTGGCAATGGTGCTGGCCGTGCCGCTGGCGCTGCTGTCGGTGCGGGTTTTGTCGGTGTCCGCGTTGACCGGAAAGATGAACAAGCTTCCTGCGGCGTTGCGCACACTGCTGCGCTGGGTCATGGTGTTGCTGCGCAGCGTCCCGGAATTGATCTGGGCACTGATATTTGTACGGGTGGTGGGCTTGGGGCCAACGGCGGGCGTGATCGCGATTGCACTGACCTACGGCGGGATGTTGGGCAAGGTCTATGCCGAAATTCTGGAAAGCGGCGATGCGCAAGTCACGCAGAGTTTGCTTCGCAACGGCGCGGGGCGCCTTCAAGCGTTTTTTTATGGCCTGCTGCCACAAAACGCTGCCGAGTTGACCAGCTATTCGGTGTACCGCTGGGAGTGCGCCATCCGTTCGTCAGCCGTGCTGGGTTTTGTGGGCGCGGGTGGCCTGGGTCAGCAAATGGACGCATCGATGAAGATGTTCAATGGTTCTGAAGTCGCCACCATGCTGATTGTTTTTATGTTGCTGGTGTGGCTGGCCGATGCCACCAGCGCTTGGCTGCGTAAAGAGTTGGGGTGAGCATGCAAATGTCACGCACATCACCCCGTAAGATGCCGCCGCCGCTGTTTGCTGCGCGCTGCAAGGCATGCTGGTTTGTGTTCGGCCTGGTCTGCCTGACAGTTGCCAGCTTTTGGAGCCTTGACTTGAAGTGGGCGCAGTTCTTCAGTGTGGATGCTGCTGGCCGAATGGGCAAGTTCATTGGCGAATTGTTGGTGCTTGAAACCAGCAGCAAATTCTTGACCAAACTCGGTTGGGCTGCGATTGAAACGCTGGCCATGAGTGCACTGGGCACGCTGCTGGCAGTCATTTTGGGCTTGGCCCTGGCCGTGCCCGCCAGCAAAACGCACCATGACGACCCAGCCCGATGGCGCGGCATCAGCCGCGCGGTGTTGAATATGCTGCGCAGCATTCCTGAGCTGGTGTGGGCAGCGCTGCTGCTGATCAGCGCGGGCTTGGGGCCACTGGCCGGTACGCTGGCTTTGGCGCTGCACACGTCAGGCGTGCTGGGTCGCTTGTTTGCTGAAAGTATTGAAAACGCAGGCGCAGGCCCGGCGTTTGCGCTGCGTTGCCGCGGCATCACTGAGGCCAAAATTTTTTGGTACGCCACTCTGCCGCAAATCTTGCCGCAGCTCGTTAGCTACACCCTTTACCGCTGGGAAAACAACATCCGTGCCGCCGCAGTACTGGGCGTTGTGGGCGCGGGTGGCTTAGGTCAAATGCTCGCTTTTCACATGGGCCTGTTCCAGATGGGTGAAACGGGCAGTATTTTGCTGGCCATGCTGGTGCTGGTGGCACTTGTCGACGCCCTGAGTTTTACCAGCCGCCGCTGGATGTCAGCATAGGCTTTCAGACATCAATCATGCCTGCGATTTTTTTAGTCTGCAGGCCATCAGCGACTAAATAAACGGAATCAACGGCTACAGCCAGCGCATATTTAAACCCGCCCGGCCACCCACGCCTGCACCGAGGCCAGCGCGGCGTCGATCTTGGCGGGCTCGGTGCCGCCGGCCATGGCCATGTCAGCCTTGCCGCCGCCCTTGCCACCGACTTGTTGGGCCACAAAGTTGACAAGCTCGCCAGCCTTGACCTTGCCGGTGCTGTCGGCGGTCACGCCAGCGGCGATCTGCACCTTGTCGCCGTCAACTGCGGCCAGCACGATGACGGCGGTTTTCAGCTTGTCTTTGAGCTTGTCCATGGTCTCGCGCAGGGTCTTGGCGTCAGCGCCTTCCAGGCGCGCGGCCAGCACTTTGATGCCATTGACGTCAACGGCTTGCAGCATCAACTCGTCACCCTGGCTGGAAGCCACCTTGCCCTTGAGCGCGGCGACTTCTTTTTCCAGGCCACGCACCAGCTCCAGCACCTGAGCGATGCGGCCCTGCAGCTCGGCCGGGCTGGCCTTCAGGGTTGAAGCAGCCGCTTGAACGGTGTCTTCCAATGACTGCAAATAAGCCAGCGCATTGGCGCCGGTCACGGCCTCTACGCGGCGCACACCAGCGGCAACACCGCTTTCAGCGACGATCTTGAACAGGCCGATGTCACCGGTACGGCCCACATGCGTGCCGCCACAGAGTTCTTTGCTCGAGCCGATGCTCAGCACGCGCACAGTCTCGCCGTACTTCTCACCGAACAGCATCATGGCGCCGGTTTTCTGTGCAGATGCGAGGTCCATCACAGCGGCGTCGGTGGCCGCGTTGGCCAGAATTTCGGCGTTCACACGCGCTTCAATTTCGCGGATCTGCGCGTCGGTAACCGGAGAGTTGTGCGTGAAGTCAAAGCGCGTGCGCTCGGCGTTCACCAAGCTGCCTTTTTGCTGCACATGCTCGCCCAGCACTTCGCGCAAAGCCTTGTGCATGAGGTGGGTGGCGCTGTGGTTGCGCACGGTGGCAGCGCGCACGGATGTGTCGACCCGGGCGGTGACCGCGTCGCCGACCTTGAGCGCGCCACTGGCGAGCATGCCG
>JBIKHX010000289.1:0-3546 GCA_044361945.1 Polaromonas sp.
GCGCGCCATGTCGAGCACGATGCCCAGGTCCTTCACAAAAATATCCACTGCCGACAGCGGCGTGTAGTCGGCCGCCAGCACGTGGGCCATGCGGTTTTCAAACATCCAGCTGTTGCCGGCGCTGTGGGTGATGACCTCGTAGAGCGCAGCAGCGTCCACGCCTTCGCGCAAACCCAGTGCCATGGCTTCGGCAGCCGCCGCAATGTGCACACCGGCGAGCAGTTGGTTGATGATCTTGACCTTGCTGCCGGCACCCGCCTTGTCGCCGAGTTTGTAGACCTTGGCGGCCATGGCGTTGAGCAGGGGCTCGGCCACGGCATAGGCGGCAGGGGCGCCTGCCGACATCATGGTCATCTGGCCGCTGGCAGCCTTGGCGGCACCACCGGAAATCGGCGCGTCGATGTAGAGCAGGCCCATGTCGTTCAGGCGCTTTTCCATCGCTACCGACCAGTTGGGCTCGACAGTGGAGCACATCACAAACACGCTGCCCGGCTTCATGGCCGCGGCACAGCCCTCAGGGCCAAAGAGCACGCTCTCGGTTTGCGCTGCATTGACCACCACCGACACCAGCACGTCGCAAGCGGCACCCAGTGCGGCAGGGGAAGCAGCGACCACGCCGCCGTCTTTGGCAAAAGCCTGCGCGGCTTCAGCCCGCACGTCATACACATGCACCGTGTGGCCGGAACGGCGCAAAGACTGCGCCATGCCCAGGCCCATGGCCCCCAGCCCGATCAGGCCGACTTGAACTGTCATTGACATACTTTCATTGCTTTACAAAATAAAGGCCTATGGATCCCCGCTGTCGCGAGGATGACGCTTTCAACCCAGCGTGATCTTGGCGAATTCGGCCACGCGCTTCCACTTGGCAGCGTCTGCCGCCATGAAGCTACCCATGGCCGCCGCACCCAGAAAGCCCAGATCAGCGCCGCGCGATTCCATGGCTTTGATGATCTCCGGGTCACGCATGAGTTTTTGCAAGGCCTGCTCTACCGAGGCCACCAACGCAGCCGGCGTGCCGGCCGGTGCGGCCAGGCCGTACCAGGCGCTGACATCAAAGTCCGGCAGGCCCAGCTCGGCCAGCGTGGCCACCGCCGGCAGCGCCTTGCTGCGCTGCTTTGTGGTCACCGCCAAGGCCTTGACGGCGCCGCCCTGAATCTGGCCCAGCACCGAAGGCAGGTTTTCGAACATCATGTCAATTTCACCGGCTATCAAGGCCGTGACAGCCGCCGCGGCCCCGCGGTAAGGAATGTGCGTGATGAAGGTGCCGGTACTGCTTTTGAGCAGCTCTGCGCTCAGGTGCAAAGAAGTGCCGTTGCCGTTGGACGCATAGTTCATGCGGGCCGGCTGCCGCTTGGCACGGGCAATGAGATCTGCCACTGAATTGATACCGCTTTTGGGGTTGACCAACAGCACATTGGGCACCCGGCCGACCAGGCCTACGGGCGCAATTTGCTCCGGCTTGTAAGGCATGCTGGCATACAGGGCCGGGCTGATGGTCAATGGCGGAGAAGCCATGAGCAAGGTGTAGCCGTCGGCAGGTGCGCGCGCCACTTCAGCCGCACCCAGGTTGCCCCCGGCACCTGGTTTGTTGTCAATCACCACAGGCTGGCCCAGCTCCTGCGCCAGTTTGGGCGCCACCAGTCGGGCCATGATGTCAATCAAACCACCCGGCGGGAACGGCACCACCAGACGGATCGGCTTGGACGGCCAGCTCTGCGCCAGCGCCAGGCCTGGTGCAGCCAAAGCCAGGCCGGCCACCAAGAGCGTTTGACGTCTTGTCAGGTCGGGGGTATTTACGACCGCATGTGCATCGGATGGCACTTGGCCATCGAGGTTGAATAAGCGCATTGAAGTCTCCGGTTAGTTTGTTATTGAATTAAAACACCAGCGTCTTGACGCCGGCCCCCGTGCCCAGCAGGCACACATCGGCTTTTTGCAAGGCAAACACACCCACTGTGACCACACCCGGCCATTGGCTGACCTGCAACTCAAAAGCGCGCGGGTCTTCGATCTGCAGGCCGGTGACGTCCAGAATATGCTGGCCGTTGTCGGTGACCAGCGGCACGCCGTCTTTCATGCGCAGTTGGCCAAGGCCGCCCATGGCCGCAAATTGGCGCGCAATACGCCGCGCCGCCATCGGGATCACTTCGACCGGCAGCGGGAACTTGCCAAGCCGGGTCACGAGCTTGCTTTCGTCGGCAATGCAAATGAACTGGCGCGACTGGGCCGCCACAATTTTTTCGCGCGTCAGGGCCGCGCCGCCACCTTTGACCATGTGGCCGGCGTGATCAATTTCATCGGCGCCGTCCACATACACCGCCAGCTCTTCGACCTCGGTCGCGTCAAACACCCGGATGCCCAGGGCTTGCAGGCGCTCGGTCGAGGCCACCGAGCTGGAGACTGCGCCGGCGATGCTGCCCTTGACGGCGGCCAGGGCGTCAATGAACTTGTTTACCGTGGAGCCGGTGCCCACGCCCACCAACATGCCGGGCTGGATGTATTGCAGTGCGGCCTGGCCAACCAGGGTTTTAAGTTCGTCTTGGGTCATGGTGAAGTGGTGGGGGAGTTCGGTTTTGCGACAATCGCGTTCTAGCCTCAAGACTTGAATTATCCAATGCCCCTGCTCCCGTATTCCCTGGTCCGCCCTTTTTTGTTCAGTATGGACGCCGAGGCCGCCCACGACCTGACCATGAAGTCGCTGGCGCTGACCCAGCATTCGCCGCTGAAAATGGCCTATTGCGCCGGCCGAGTGGAAGACCCGATCACGCTGGCAGGCTTGAAATTCCCGAACCGGGTCGGCTTGGCCGCCGGGCTGGACAAGAACGCCCGCTGCATAGACGGCCTGGCCGCCATGGGTTTTGGCTTTGTTGAAGTCGGCACCGTCACACCCAAACCGCAGGCGGGCAACCCCAAGCCGCGCATGTTCCGGCTGCCTGAGGCCCATGCGCTGATCAACCGGCTGGGCTTTAACAACGAAGGTCTTGACGCTTTTTTGCGCCATGTTAGGGCGTCCACTTTTCGCCAACAGTCCAATGGCAAGCTGCCTTTGTTGCTGGGCCTCAATATCGGCAAAAACGCTGCCACGCCGATCGAAAACACTGTGGATGACTACCTGGCTTGCCTGGACGGCGTCTACCCGCATGCTGATTACGTCACCGTCAATATTTCCAGCCCCAACACCCAAAACCTGCGTGCCCTGCAAAGCGATGAAGCGCTGGACGCGCTGCTGGGCGCCATCGCCGAACGTCGCGAGAAGCTAAAGCAAGAGCACGGTAAAAACATCCCGATTTTTGTGAAGATCGCGCCTGATCTGTACGAAGCACAAATAGAAGTGATCGCTGCCACCTTGAAGCGCCACGCCATGGATGGCGTGATTGCCACCAACACCACGCTCAGCCGTGAGGCGGTCAAAGGCATGGCGCATGCCGATGAAGGAGGTGGCCTGAGCGGTGCGCCTGTGCTCGAGGCCAGTAACCGGGTTATCAGCCTGCTGCGCGCCGCATTGGGTGCGGGCTATCCGATCATCGGCGTGGGTGGGGTGATGAG